>JAAAOH010000266.1 GCA_009908925.1 Spirochaetota bacterium
CGGGTTACCCGGTGCAGCGCCCTCGTCCGCCGGCCCCGCCGCGTTTCCGGCCCCCGTCGCGTCCCCCGGTGCAGCCGCGTCTCCTGGCGCCGCCGCGTTCCCGGCGTCGGCCGCGTGCCCCGGTGCAGCCGCGTGCCCGGCGCCGTCTGCGTTCCCGGCGCCGGGGAGGCGCTCGAGGGTGCAGCGTACGGCGGCGATGCGCGCGTCGGGCTGCCCCGGTCTGGGTATACCGGAAATCGTCCGGGTGCCCTCGAGGTCGGTGCCGCGCACGAGGGCGCGGCGCGCTGTGAGGAGCTCGGCCTGGGGGGACAGGAGGAGGGAGCCCGGTTTCAGCGCCTGGCGGGCAGCGCCCCGGATATTCAGGCGGAGCCCGGCGTCGCCGGCAGCATCGATCGCGCGGATCTCGACGGTGTCGCCGGCCGGGTACAGAACGGCGTCTCGCAGTGCGGGAAGCTCTCCCGGCGGCCGGTCTACCATCACATCCACGCCCTTGGGAGGGCGTGTTCTGCCGCCTGCGGATCGCTTCGGTTCGGCGGTATTTCGGACGGTCAGAACGCTAATCATCTCATCGTGGGCCTGTTCCGGGGTCCGCGTCGCCCCGGAAGCAACCGCCACCGGGGGATCCGGCTGGTAACGCAGCCACCGGGGATACCGGTACCGCGCAGTCGCAGCCGCAGTCGCCGGGCCCGCCGCCGGTACCCACGCCACCGGCTACCGACGGTCGACCGAACGGCGGGCAAAAAAAACCCCCGGATCTGCGCGCATGATGCGCGCGGCCGAGGGTTGTGCGAAGTCCGTATCGAGAAGCGCTAGTAGCTGCGGCTCTGCTGAGCTTTTCGCGCCTTCTTGGCAAGCTTGCGTTCGAGTGACTTTCGCTTTCGGTTTCGAATGGTGGAGGGCTTTTCGAAATACTCCCGCTTCTTCCACTCACGGATAATGCCCTCTTTCTCGACCATGCGCTTGAAGCGCTTGATGGCCTTCTCGAGATTTTCTCCGTCATCTACACGAATATAGGCGATTGAAATCACCTCCCTTCCTGTGGAGTTCCATCTGTGTCCCTAATATTCTCTGAAATCGCGTCTATGTCAATAAGTCCCGAGGAAAGCAGCACTTCCGGCTCGATCGGCACGCGCGAGACCCGCACCTCCCAGTGCAGATGGGGACCCGTTGAAAGACCCGTCGACCCGACCGTTCCGATGATATCCTCCGCGCCCACCGCATCTCCCACCGCTACCTGCGCCTCATCGAGGTGATAGTGCAGGCCGTAGACGCCCGGAAGGTGCTCGATTACCACGGTATTGCCCGAGATGACGCGGTCGGCAACCATGACCACCCGTCCGTCGCCTCCGGCTCGAACCGGGGTGCCGGTCGGCGCTGCAATATCGATGCCCCAGTGAACCGCGTTCGCCGAGGCGCCGTCGACATACCGGTAGGTGCGCCGATCACCGAAGTGGGATGTGCGCCTGCCACCGGAAACCGGTATCACGAAGGGACCGGAGTGGTAGACCGCCTCGGGATCGAATCGGGAAACGAGGCTCCACATCTGCTCGGCCTCCTCTACCCTGCGCTCGTTCGGTTCCGCCCGGATCTCTGTGAGAGAGCGGCTGAGGGCGATGGTTTCGCGCAGAAAGTCGCGCCTGACGATATCCATCGCACGTGCGAGCTCGACGGTACCGCTTGCGGAGCCGAGCATAATCGAAACCTGATAGCGCCCCGGTTCCATGGTGCTCGAGATACCGGTCATACAGACCCACCGGGGCTCGGAAACGGGGAAGCAGCGGCTGCTGAGAACGCGGCCGCTCTCACTCGACTCCAGTGTCAGGAACGCCTCGTGACCCACGCTGTCCTGCGCGCCGACGCTCGTCTCCTCTTCCGCGCCGGCGGGCCAGTCGATGACGAACACCGCCGGTTCGCCCTGCTCTACCTCGTCGGGTGCCTGCACGAACTCCTGCGTCGCGGCCCCCGGGGCCGACAGCGTCAAAAGGGCACCAACAGCGAGCACCGTCGTCGCCCATCGCATACGTCCCATGCGCTACTTCTCCGATCGTTTCATGTCGAGTACCTTCAGCTGCACGCGCTCGCGGTTCTGGTAGAAATTCTTACCGAACTCGAAGAGCACGTCCACGCGTTCGTTGAGAGAGAAATCGACATCGACCCGGTCCGCTGCGTTCCAGTACACCGCCGGCCATCTGTAGCGGCCGGTATCGAGCAGGAGCCGGCAGTGCGTCTCCTCCCTCCCGATGAACGAAACCTCCCGTACGAGCACGCCACGGGAAAGAAAGACGAGCGGCGGGTTTCCCTGACCGAACGGGGACATGCGCTGTACGACACTTTCGAGGTCCGGTGTCAGGTAATCAAGCGGAAGCTCGGCATCGATGCTGATCTTCGGCTCCTCCTGCTCGTCGAGCTCGAGGTCCCGCACCACCTCGGCAAAGCGCACGAGAAAGGGGTCGAGATCAGCGGCGGGCAAAGAGAACCCGGCTGCGGCGTCGTGCCCGCCCCAGTCGGTGAGCATGGATTCGAGTCTGCCGAGCAGGCCCGTCGCTCCCAGTCCTCGGGCGCTTCGGATCGACCCCACGGCCCGACCGTCGAATGCGGTGATGACGGCAGCCGGAACGTTGAAGGTGCGCGCCAGTCGTCCGGCGAGAAGGCCGGTAATACCGCGATGGAGCTCCTCGTCGCGAATGACGATGAACTTGCTCTCGAGCTCCTCGTAGCTGCGCCTGGCCTCCGGGAGGAGCCGGTCCCAGGCGCTCTCGCCGAGCTCGCGCCTGCGGCGGTTGAATCCGAGCACCTCGTCTGCCAGACGATCGACTTCCTCGTCGCTGTCGGAGAGGAGCAGCCGAACGGCCTTGTCCGGCTCTCCGAGGCGCCCGGTTGCGTTGATCGACGGGGCGATCTGATAGCCGATATCCTCCGCCTGCATGACCTTGCCGAAGATACCGATGCGCTCGGTCAGCCGCTGCAGACCCCGGCGGGGCTCGGTGGTGAGCTTCTGAAGGCCCTGCCGCACGAGAATGCGGTTCTCATCGCGCAGCGGCATCATGTCCGCCAGGGTGCCCAGCGCCACGAGGTCGAGGACATCATGCCGACGTGCGTCGAGCTCGGGCGCCTTGTCGTGAACGAATACCCGAAAGAGGGCCACGAGGATGTCTATCTCGGCGGGAGACTTCCCGTGGTAACGTGAAAGCCGGGAGGCGGCCTGCATGCGCATGAGGCTGCTGTTCTCGAGCCTGGGATAGAGCTTCCAGATCTCCGGCGCGAGGTCGAGCATGTGCGCCTCTACCGCACCGCCGAACATCTCGCTGAGCATGCGCTCCTGGCTCGGCGCATCGTAGGTGATCACCTGGATGCCGGAGACGAAGCTTGCGAGGCGGGTCTGGTCGAACTTCACGACACCGGGAACGATGCTTTCTGCGATGCGATCGGTCTCGACGAGGTTCTCCATCCGCACCGCTTCGATCTCGTAGGTACCGTTCCCCGGCCGTACGTTGAGCAGGCAGATGCGTTCCTTGTAGAAGTCGGTTTCGGCGAAGATGAGAGCCCATCTGAGCTTCAAGGAGACGCCGCATCCGGCGAGCCCGGCAAAGGGATAGCCCGCGTCTTCGAGCTTCGGGTTGATGAGCGCTACCGCGGGCGGAATCTGCTCGGCGGGATTATGGTGGTCCACCACGATGGTATCGATGCCGAGCTCCTGCGCACGGGCGATCTCCGCCGCATTCGTGGTGCCGCAGTCCACGGCGATGATGAGAGTGATGTCCTGCCCGGCCTGCGCCTCTACGAGCTCGGTGGTCAGGCCGTAGGGCTCGTCCCCCATCGGCAGGCCCCAGGACACATCGATACCCATTGCGGTGAGCGTGTCGACGAGAATGCTGATACTCGTAATGCCGTCGACATCGCGATCGCCGTAGACCAGGACCTTCTCGCCCTCGGTGCGCGCAAGCAGGATGCGATCAACCGCATCTTCCATCTCATCGAATAGAAACGGATTGTGCAGGTGACGCACGTCATCCTCGAGGTAGTAGAGAAGCTCACCGCCCTCCGTGACACCACGGCGGGCGAGAATCGATGCGGAGAGCAGATCTACCTCATACGTTGCCGAGAGCTCCCGCACTTTCACGGGATCTATGTCACGTTTCTCCCAAATCATGGACAGTGTGTTACAGCTCCGCCTGCTCGTCGAGAATCATCGTCTTCGGCGGAAACGTCTCACCGGTTCGAATGTCGAAGGCCCCGTCGAGGGTTTCCACCGCAAGGTCCACCGCCTCCTGCGTCCGGGCGTAGATACGGCACAGCGCCTCGCCACGAGCGACCTCCTCACCAGGCTTCTTGAGGAGCTCGATCCCGACGTCGGGCAGAACATCATCCTCGGCACGATTGCGCCCCACTCCGAGGTATACCGATGCCATTCCGGTCTTGAATGCGTCGATGCCGAAGAGGACGCCCTCGTGCTCGGCCGGTACGGCGTGGCGAAGCGGCGCACGGTAGTGGCCGAGGCGGGAGAGGAACTCCTTCTCGTCGCCACCCTGTGCCTTCACGTTTCGCACGAAGGTTTCCCAGGCGGCTCCGTTTCCCAGGTGCTCGTGGCACATCGCCTCCCCTTCATCCACGTCCTTCGCCTTGCCACCGGCGACCAGCATCCACGCGGCGAGCCTGAGCGTAACCGACATGAGGTCCTCGGAGCGCCGGTCGGTGGCGAGCTCGCCGCCTCGCCCGCTTCCCCCGAGACAGGCGGCCGATTCCTCGACCTCGAGGAAGTTCCCGACCATGGCGCCAAGGGGGTCATCCATGTTCGTTATCACCGCGATCACTCCCTTGCCGAGATGTCGTCCCGTCTCGGTGAGGTGCGCGGCAAGCTCCTTCGCCTGGTCGAGCTCCTTCATGAAGGCCCCGCGCCCGCACTTGACGTCGAAGACGAAAGTGTCGGCACCCTCGGCGAACTTCTTCGAAAGGATGCTCGTGGTGATAAGGGGGATGGACTCCACGGTGGCCGTCACGTCGCGCAACGCGTAAAGCTTGCGGTCGGCCGGCACGATGGTCTCGCTCTGGCCGGTCATCGCGAAGCCGACTTCGGAGACGATACGTCTGAAGTCCTCCGGCGAGAGCGCGGTCGTGTAGCCGGGGATGGATTCGAGCTTGTCGAGGGTACCACCGGTGTGGCCGAGCGCGCGCCCGCTCATCATCGGCACCTGTATGCCGAAGGAGGCTACGAGGGGCGCAAGGATGAGGGAGACCTTGTCGCCGACCCCGCCGGTCGAATGCTTGTCGATGAGCGGCCCTGTCAGCCCCGAGAGGTCGATGGTGGACCCGGAATCGATCATTTCCCGGGTGAGATCCGCTGCTTCCTCGCGTGTCATACCACGGAAATACACGGCCATCAGCCAGGCCGAAATCTGGTAGTCGGGAATCGTCCCCGAAACGTAGCCCTGCATGAGGAAATGCAGCTCCTCCCGGCTGAGGCTGCCGCCGTTGCGTTTTTTGCTGATTAGATCGGATGCTCGCATACCCCTCCCCCTTCGGACCCCGGCAGCACACAGTACCATGAAGCTTGGCCCTCTGAAAACACTACTGCGAATTTCGGGCTCTTGATTGAACTCTGCGCGACATCTACATTCCGATGCATGTCTATCCCCTACGTCATCTTCGTGGACCTCGACGGCGTGCTCGCCGATTTTGACCGGGCGGTGGAAGAGATCACCGGCCTTCCCCCCTCCCAGCAGACACCCCGTGCCATGTGGCCGCGTCTTGCAGGCACACGCGACTTCTATGCAAACATTCCGTGGATGCCCGACGGCCCCGAGCTCTGGGACCGCGTGGAGCCCCTCAATCCTGTGGTCCTTACCGGCCTGCCACGCGGAAACTGGGCAAAGCCGCAGAAGCTCGAGTGGTGCCGCCGCGAGCTCGGCCCGGAGGTGCCGGTGATTGCCTGCATGTCGCGGGAGAAGAGCGAGAAAGCCCGGGAATGGCTCGACACCCACCCCGCGGAAGCGGGGCCCGGCGGCGAGCAGTCCCCGGGTGGAGCGCGCCGCGTCCCGCTCCTCATAGATGACCGCGCCTCCACCCGCGAGCCATGGGAGGCGGCAGGTGGGGTGTTCATTCACCACACCTCCGCTGAGGGGAGCATTCGCTCCCTCGAGGAGCTCGGGCTGTAGTACGCGGCCGCTACAGGATTCCGCCGCCGGTGCGCAGCGTATTGAGCCGGTCCTCGAGGATGCCCTCGGCGAGGGAGTGCAGAAAGCGGGTGAGCCCGGAGAGAGCCGTCTCGTCGAGGCTGACCGAGAGCGCCTCCCCGAAGGGGCGATCCGTGGTCGCGAGGAGATACCGGGCGGCGCCCGGCGAGAGCCGCCGCGCGTCCTCTCCCGCGCAGTCGTTGCAGACCACCCCGGAGGCAAAGGGACCGAAGCGGCGCACCTCGCCCTCGTCAATACTGCGCCCGCAGGAGGTGCAGGAGCCGAGTTCCGGCAGGCTGCCGGTGAGGCCGAAGTAGCGCCACAGGAATTGCGCGGTGACACGGCGGACCGCAGCTCGACCGCCGGCGCGGTCGAGCTCGGCGAGAGCGGTGAGAAAGAGCTCGTAGACCGGTCGCGCCTCCCCGCCTCCGGCGTACGACTTCAGCAGCACCTCGGCCCACAGGGAGGCCGCGTAGAAGCGGTCGATGCTCTCGCGGATGCCCGAGTGGTAGTCGTGCACGTCGAAGTCGGTGATCTTCGTCTGGTCCTTCACCGGATTGGTGTAGAGATAGCAGATCCCGTGGTGAAACGGATTCACGAGGCCGCGGAGCTTCCCCTTCTGCGACTGCGCCCCGTAGGCTATAGCGGAGACGAGGCCGTCCTGCGGGGTCAGGAGAGTGATGGATTTGTGTATCTCTCCGAACTTGCGGGTCCGGAGAACGACGGCATCGACGCGTGTGGTTCGGCTCATCGGCAAACTTGACTGTAGTATAGGGCAACCATACACTTTACAGGTCACCAGAGAAACATCAACCGACGTACGGACACCCGGCGTACGAAAGACGAAAACAGGAGTGCCATGTCTACGCCACAGGCAATTGTGCCGGCCGACCAGGTTCTGCCGGCGAGACTTACCATCATCCCCCTCATGGGACGCCCCATTTTCCCCGGCATTTTCACGCCGATAATGATCACGCAGCAGCGTGATATCGAGATCGTCGAGGAGGCAATGGCGGGCGACTCGATGATCGGACTGGTCCTGCTCAAGGAGGAGGACATCGAAAATCCCACCGCCGAGGATCTCTTCGAGGTGGGGACCGTCGCGAGGATCGTGCGCAAGATCAATCTACCCGACGGGGGACTGAACATCTTCATATCGACGCTCAAGCGATTTCGCATTCAGAAGGTACTGCAGGCCGAGCATCCCATCGTTGCGGCCGCGGAGTACCTCGAGGACGATTTCGAGTCCGTCGATGAGGACGAGATGAAGGCCCTCACGCGGTCACTCATCCAGGAGACCAAGCAGATCTCGGAGAACAATCCACTGTTCTCAGAGGAGATGCGCCTCAACATGGTCAACATAGACAACCCCGGCAAGATCGCCGATTTCATCTCCTCCATCCTCAACATGGGCCGGCGCGAGCAGCAGACCATCCTCGAGACGCTCGACGTTCGCGAACGTATCGAGAAGGTCCTCGTTCACATAAAGAAGGAACAGGAGCTGATGCGCATCCAGAAGCGCATTCAGGAGCAGATAAACGAAAAGATCGAGAAGAGCCAGCGGGAGTACTTTCTCAAGGAGCAGTTGAAGGCGATCAAGGAAGAGCTCGGCATGCCCGCCGATGCCAAGCAGTCGGAGTATCAGCGCTTCAAAGAGGCAATCGAGAAGCTGTCGCTTCCCGAGAACGTCCGGGAGCCGGTGGAGCAGGAGCTCGAGAAGTTTAACCTCACCGAGCCGAGCTCCTCTGAGTTCCAGGTCACGCGAAACTACCTCGACACCATCGTCAACCTTCCCTGGGGTGATCCGCCCCGCGAAGAAATCGATATGGGGAATGCGCAGGAGATCCTTGACGCCGATCACTACGGCCTCGAAGATGTGAAGAACCGCATCACCGAGTTCCTGGCGGTGCGAAAGCTCAAGCAGGACTTCAAGGGATCAATCCTGTGCCTCGTCGGCCCGCCGGGCGTGGGTAAGACCAGCGTCGGCAAATCCATTGCGCGCGCGCTCGGCAAAGAGTTTTTCCGCTTCTCGGTAGGCGGTATGCGCGATGAGGCGGAGATCAAGGGTCACCGACGCACTTATGTGGGCGCCATGCCCGGAAAGATCATCCAGGGGCTCAAGAACGTGAAGACGAAGAACCCGGTCTTCATGATCGACGAGATCGACAAGCTCGGCGTCTCCTATCAGGGAGATCCGGCGTCAGCCCTACTCGAGGTGCTCGACCCCGAACAGAACGTGGAGTTTCGCGACAACTATCTCGATCTGCCCTTCGACATCTCCAACGTTCTCTTCATCACCACCGCCAACACCATGGATACCATCCCGGCGCCACTCCTCGACCGCATGGAGGTGCTCCGGCTCTCCGGTTACATCGATGAGGAGAAGATCGCCATCGCGCGGAAATACCTCATCCCCAAGTCCATCGAGCGGGCCGGCCTCAGGAAAAAGGACGTGCGCTATACCAAGAAGGCGCTCAGCGAGATTGCCAACGGCTACGCCCGCGAGGCCGGCGTGCGAAACTTCGAGAAGTCTCTTGACAAGATCCACCGAAAGCTCGCCCGAAAGCTCGTGCTCGAGGAGGGCGCCTCGCCATTCAAGATCGAGCCGGAAAGCCTCGACGAGTTACTCGGCAAACCCTTCTTCCGCGAGGACGTGAGAAAAAAGATAAGTCGCCCGGGGATGGCGATGGGGCTGGCGTGGACCCCCGTCGGCGGCGATACGCTGGTGGTGGAGGCGGTCTCCAACCCCGGGAAGGCCACCTTCAAGCTCACCGGGCAGCTCGGCGAGGTCATGCAGGAGTCGGCAAGCATCGCCTACACTTATATCCGCCACATCGCCGGTCGCCACCACGTCGATCCCGAGTACTTCGAGCGCAACCAGATCCACGTTCACGTCCCAACCGGTGCGACACCCAAGGACGGACCCTCGGCAGGCATCACCATGGCCGCAGCCCTGCTATCGCTGGTAACCGGCAAGACGGTGAAGCCCACGCTCGCTATGACAGGTGAGCTTTCGCTGGTAGGGACGGTGCTTCCCATCGGCGGTCTCAAGGAGAAGGTGATCGCCGCACGGCGGAACAGCATAAAGGAGATCATCATTCCCGCCGAAAACCAGAAGGATCTCGCGGAAATTCCGGAGCATGTAAGAAAGGGGATTAGGTTCCATCCAGTGGAAACGATGGACGAGGTGATAGACCTTCTATGGAAGTGAGTCCGAATGCGTATCGACCGCACCGCTACCTGCTCCCCGCACTGCTGCTCCCTGTGCTGCTGCTCGCGCTGGCCGGCTGCGGAGATCCCGCTGCGCCGGCCGCCGGGGGCGCCGGGACCGGGGGCGCCGGGGACTCGGGCGGCGCCGGCGAATCGGCGCCCGCCACGCCGGAGCTCGAACCCCATCCGGACTTCACAATGACACAGGCTGAGCTCGAAGCCCTCACGGCGAACGCTCCCCGAGCCGCACGCGCGGCCGTCGCGGAAAAGCCCCAGTACTTTCTCGAGCTCGCGGCGCAACTGCTCGCGCTGCCGTCGGTCCAACTGCGTCTCGTCGACAAGGATCATGCCCTGCCCGCGGATGCCGTACCGGACGACCTCGTCGTGCTCGACCGCTACGCAGACGTACTGACCCTGAACCGTAGCGGGCTCTCACTGCGGGCCGCTCTCATCCCCGACCTCCTCGCCATGGTCGAGGCGGCACGACAGGACGGTATCCTGCTGCCGATCTCCTCGACCTACCGCAGTTACGAGTATCAGGCCGGGCTCTTCGAGCGACACGTGGAGAACCTCGGCGAGGAGCAGGCCGCGCGGGTGTCCGCACGACCCGGGACCTCGCAGCATCAGCTCGGCACCGCCCTCGATTTCGGCAGCATCACCCTGGAGTTCGCGGACACCGCAGCCGGGGAGTGGCTTGCCGCACATGCCCGCGATTACGGATTTTCCATGTCCTATCCCGACGGATACGAGGAGCTCACCGGCTACAGCTACGAGCCCTGGCATTTCCGATGGATCGGACGCACCGCAACCGGGATGGAGACCGCCTTCTTCGACGGACTGCAGCAGCACATGCTCGAGTTCTGGAACGAGCATGAAGCCGAGCTTCGCCGTAAGCTGAAATGACCCACGCTGAGCTCTCGGGATTCATCGCGGAGGCGCAGTTGCTCAGCCCCCGCGATCCCGACGTTGCGAACATCGTCGATCTCGCAGGCAGCATCGCCGGGTGGCTCGGCGGCCCGGCAGTCGCGTCCGGCGGCGCCCGAGGCGCATCCCCCGTTGCCACAGCCGGCGAGGGGCGCTCGTCGGCTGGCGACCGGCTGTCGCTGCAGCTCTCGCGCGTCCGCGGAGTCGTCTTCGTGATTGCCGACGGGCTCGGGGTCGAGCAGATAGAGACGAGCGCCCCGGGCGGCTTCCTCGCGGGGACGATGCAGCGCGAGCTTCGCTCGGTGTATCCCTCAACGACGGCAACCGCCCTCACCAGCCTCGCCTCGGCGACGTGGGCGGGCACACACGGTGTTACCGGCTGGTGGACCCACATACCGCGGCTCGCGCGCACGCTCTGCGCGGTGACGTTCAGCGAGCGCGGTACCAACGCCGATGCCGGTGCACTGCGGGTCGACATGGGCGAGATCGTGCCCGTGGGCAGCATGTATCAGACCGACATGGTAGCGGTGAGCTCGCTCCTGCCGCGGTATATCGTCGATTCTCCCTTCGCCAGGTGGACGAGAGCGGAGACCCCCATCGCCCCGTACCGCAGCCTCGCCCAGGCCTTTCGACGGGCCACCCGGCGGGCCCGCTCCGCCGAAGGCAGGTTCCTGCTGAGCGTCTATCTGCCGCATGTCGACTCTACGATTCACAAATGGGGTAACGACCATGCCGAAACCCACGCCGTCATCGGCGAGCTCGACCGCGGCCTCGAGCGTCTCGCCTCGCGCGTGCCCGGCGACGTCGCGGTGGTCCTCACCGCCGATCACGGCCTCGTCGACCTCGACCACACGCTCCATGAGGTCATCGAAGACGGCCATCCCCTCCTCGACGGCCTCCTCCTCCCGCCCACCGGAGAAGGCACGAACCCCGTCTTCCACGTGAGGGAGGGCGCGGAACGGGAGGTCCGTGAAGCACTCGATCAAAGCGAGGCCGGCGCCGCATTCAGGCTGGTTCCCACCGATTTGCTTGCCGAGGCGGGCTTCTTCGGTCCGGACGGCATCGACCCCGACGTGCGCGGGCGCTTCGGCACACACGTCGGAGTGGCCGAGCGGCCGGCGCTGCTCGAATACGTTCCCGCCGGTCGGCAATCGATCCGCCACCGCGGCGTCCACGGAGGCCTGCGTCCCGGCGAGATGCGTGTTCCGCTCTGCGTGGCAGGAGCCTGAATGGAACTACTCGCACCCGCCGGGAATCTGGAGAAACTCGACGCCGCCTATCGCTACGGGGCCCACGCCGCCTACGCCGGGGTGGAGTCTTTCTCGCTTCGCGCGAGGGCGGATAACTTCGACCTCGCCGACCCCGACGCCGTCGCCCGGGTCAAGGGTGACCGGAAGCTCTACTGTGCGCTCAACGTCTACTTCCACGAGGCCGATCTCGTGCGCCTCGAGGAGCACATGGAGGCGATCGCCGCCTTCCCCTTCGACGCCTTCATCGTAAGCGATCCGGGCATCCTTCCGCTTCTGCGGCGACACGTTCCGAGAGCGGAGCTTCATCTGTCCACGCAGGCGAACTGCGTGAACTCGGAGACGGCGAAGTTCTACCGTGACATCGGGTTCAGCCGCATCGTCCTCGGCCGCGAGCTCTCCCTCGCCGAAATCGCGTCGATTCGCGCCTCCGTCCCCGACGTGGAGCTCGAGGCCTTTGTTCACGGCGCGATGTGCCTTGCCTACTCGGGCCGCTGCTTTCTCAGTGCATGGATGGCAGACCGCTCGGCAAACCGCGGGAGCTGCGCGCACTCCTGTCGCTGGTCGTACCGGCCGCAGGACCGCTTCTACTACATCGAGGAAGAAAAACGGCCGGGCGAGTTCTATCCCGTGATCGAAGGGGAGAACTTCACCTCGATTCTGTCCTCCCGGGATATCCGCATGATCGACCACCTCTCCGAGATGCGTGATGCCGGGGTCGATGTGTTGAAGATCGAGGGACGCATGAAGTCGGCCTACTACACCGCGGTGGTAACTCGCGCCTATCGCAAACAGCTCGACCACATCCTCTCCGGCTCCCCCGGGGCCGCGGAGACTGCCGCCTTTGTCGCCGAGCTCGACAAAGTCAGCCGACGTGAGTCATCGACGGGCTTCTACTTCGGGCGGGAAGAGATCGAGGTACCGACCGCAACCGAGTACAGCCGTGACTACACCTTCCTCGGCACGGTCGGTGCCGAGCGCAGCCCCGGCTGCTACGAGCTGCACCTCAAGAACCGCATCGAGTCCGGCATGCGCATCGAGCTCCTCGGTCCCGACGTTCCTTTCGTCGAAGACAACGCATTCGAGCTTCTCGGCGAAGACGGCGCGACCACGACGGCGGTCAACCACAACGCCCGCGGCTTCATTCGCCCGGGAGTCCCCGTGGAGCCGGGCTACCTCATCCGCATCCATCGGCCGGGCGCGCGGAACTGAGCTGAGCTTGATACTTCACGGCCCTCGATATACGCTGGGCCCATGTCAGACGCCACCGAACGACTCAAAAACCTCGGGATCCTCGTGCCCGAGATTCTACTCCCACGCGAGGGAGTAGACCTCTCCAAATGGGCGGTCATCGCCTGCGATCAGCACACCTCCAATCCCGACTACTGGCGGCAGGTCGAGCAGACCACCGATGATTCTCCCTCGACCTTGAACCTCGTCTTCCCGGAGGTCTACCTCGAAGGCGGCGATATTGATACGCGCATTTCCGTCATTCGCGAGAGCATGCAGCGCTACCTCGCCGACGGCCTTCTCGAGCCGCACGGCCCGCTTGCGGTTTTTACAGAGCGCTTCACCCGCGACGAGGAGCCCCGCCGGGGTCTCGTCGTGGCCATCGATCTCGAACGCTACGACTACGCCCCCGGCTCCACCAGTCTCATACGGGCCACCGAGGAGACCATCCTCTCGCGCCTCCCCGTCCGCGAGCGTATCAGATCAGGCGCCCCCCTCGAGCTGCCCCACGTGATGCTTCTCCTCGATGACCCCGACGACACCGTCTTCGGTGCCCTCGAGGCGGTACGCCACACGCTTCGCCCGCTCTACAACACCGATCTCATGCTCGGCGGCGGGCATATCCTTGGGTACGCGGTCGAAGACGAACCGGCTCTCGAGGCCATGGCAGCGCCGCTCGAGGCACTTGCCGACCCCGTGCAGCTCGCCTGCCGCTACGGCAGCGACGATGAGCTACTGCTTGCCGTCGGCGACGGCAACCACTCCCTCGCCTCGGCGAAGGGTGTGTGGGAACGGGAAAAAGCCGCCGGTGCCGACCCCGAAACACACCCGGGACGCTACGCCCTGGTGGAAATCGTCAACCTCTACGACCCGGCCCTTACCATCGAGCCGATCCACCGCATCCTCTTCGGCGCCGACGAGACGCGGGTTCGCACGGCGCTGCAGAATGTTGCCGGCGAGAGCTGGGACGAGATGGGCGACTCCGCGGCCGCGATCGAGCGGACCCGCGGCGCGGCCGACGCGTTCTGCGTTGTTCACCGCGGCGGTGCGGCCGTGTTCACGGCTGCCGGCGACGACACCGCACTGCCCCAGGAACGGGTGGAGGCGGTGATCGAGCGGCTTCGACAGGAGGATGATCGGATCACCGTCGACTACATCCACGGAACCGCAGAGCTCGAGCGGATTGCAGATGAGGGAGGCGGCGTGGGTATCGTCATGCCGGGACTGGAGCGGGAGTTACTGTTTCCGCGCGTGGTTACAAGCGGACCGCTGCCGCGAAAGATGTTCTCCATGGGAGAGAGTTTCGAAAAGCGATACTACCTCGAGGCGCGGCGCATCCACTGATCAGCGGCGCTCACGCTGCTCGAGCAGGAGCATCGCGAAGAGGGCAAGAAGCCCCGCGCTGGCCGCGGCGGCGCGGATGATTGCGGCATGATCCCGGCGGTCGCCTCGCTCGGGCGAACGCTTCACCAGCGCACCGGGGCTCGTTGCGACGGCCTGCGGATCGTAGCCCTCGAGCCTCACCAGCCCTTCGCTGTCCCGATAGTAGCCGAGCTGCCGCGCTTCCACGCGGATGCGGTCGGCATCGGTCCGCAGAGATCTGGTCTCCGCGGACAGCTCGGCCCGCCGGTCTTCAAGGCGTTCTATGTTCGTCTCGAGTCGGCCCCTGTAGGCATCGAGATCCGCGTAGCCGAGTACGCCGTAGTCGTCCCAAATGAGGGAGAACAGAAGATAGGTTACAATGGTGACCGTCAGCGGCACGAGAAGTTTCACTCCTTCATTTTACGACCCGTTCGCCCGCCGACTTTAATATTGACAGGTACATAACGCTGAAGTAGATTCCTAGCGTCGGTTAACTGTTGTATGGCTCATGCCGATAAATAATGCTGACAGACGCCGGCTCTTCCAGGAGATTTTTTCATGTCCGACGAACAGAAGGCATCCCACCACTCGGCAGCCAATGGGCCCTCATATCCCGATATTCCCGACTCTGAGGACTTCGAGCGCTACGGCGTCTGGGTGAAAGCAGGGCCGGAGGATGTCGAAGAGGGAGAGGAAACGGCGGGAGCCGGGGAGGCCCCTGATTTCGAGCTCGACGACCTCTCCGAAGACGAGTTCGCGCCTTCCGATGCAGATACACTTCTCACCGACGAAGAAGAGGATGCCCTCGCCGATCTCGAGGCCGACTTTTCGAACCTCGAGCAAACGGGCGAGGACAGCGCAGAAATGCCGCTCGAGCTCGACGGTGAGGTTCTCAGCGTGGAGCCGGAGGAAGCCGGGGGCGTCGAGGAAGGCGCAGGTGGCACAGCGGAAGAACCCCGGGCACAGGCTGAGAGCGGTGCCGGCGACGTGGCCGAACTCGATGATCTCGACGAAGAGGTCTCCGACGACATTCTCAACGTGGACTTCGATGACGAAGAGATTGACGCCGAGCTCGAAGACCTCGCCCTCGACCTCGGCGAAGAAACGCCCGGAGAAGTCGCGACCGAAGAGCCCTCCGCCGTGCAAAGCAAGCAGGAATCCGAGGATCAGGAACCCGAGGATATCGAAGAACTCTCCCTGGAGGATCTCGACTCCCTCGATATGGACCTCGAGGAGGAGGAGTCCGAAGACCAGGGGCCCGAAGACGCGGAGCTCGAGAGCGTGAGCACCGGCGAAGCGCAGGAAACCGAGGAAGACGAGCTCGACCTCGAGTCCATCCCTGGCGACGAGCCCTTCGAGGACTTCGACTTCGAAGAGGATGAGGACATCACCGAGGAGCTACCCGAGCTCAGCGGCGAAGATGAAGAAGAGGAGACACCCCTCCCCGTTGTCGAAGACGACGAGGACACAATCGATGCCGAGCTTGCGTCCGTCCTCGACGAAGAGGAATCACGGGATGTCGAGAGTTTCGATCAGCAGGAAGCCTATCAGCCGGAAGATGAGATTTCCGATACCGAGGATGTCATGGCCACAGCCGGGTTCAGCGGTGAGGGCGAACGCGACGAATCGTCCGTTCTCGTCAACATAGAGAAGGAACTGCTTGCCATCAAGAACGAGCTCAATGAGCTGAAGCAGGAACTTGCCACCCTGAGAAGCGGTGGAGCCCCGGAGCAGCGGGAGAGCCGCGAGGAAAGTTCGGAGGACATGGAAGTCTCCCTCGGAACACCCGCCGGTGAGAAAGGGGGGTTCTTCGAAGAAGAGGAAGACGAGGATGAGACCATCGCCCTCACCGGTGACGAGCTTGACCACATCCTCGACACCGCGGAGTTCACCGAGCAGCGCGGGCAACCCACCGAGTACGACGATCTCGATCTCAGGCTCGATGACAGCCTGTCCCCCGAAACCGAAGGGAAGGCCGGAAGCGGTGCCCAGGCGACGGCGGAGGAAGCCGGCGCGCCAATCGAGGAGATTACACTCGAGGACATGACCGGCGAATCCGCTCTCGAGGAACTCGAGCCCGAAGAAGCGGAGCACGAGGAAGAAGAGAGCGACGAGCTCGAAGAGCTGGACCTCGACCTCGGAGGCGAGGAAGGGACCGCAGCAGCCGAGGAACCGCAGGCTCACCCCTCGGGCGAGCCTGAGGAAGCATTATCCGACGAGGAGCTCTCGGTCGAGTTCGACGATCTCACCGGTTCCTCCGACCAGGGTGACGTTGACGCCCTTGCCGATCTCGACGTGGATTCCGAGCTCGCCGACATAGAAGAGCTCTCCGACGAGCCGACCGGCGCAGAAGAAGAACCGGACACCAGTGAGATAGACTCCATCGAAATCGAGCTACCCGACGAAGAGCAGGACGAAGGCGGAGCCGGATTTGCCGGTGGAGACACTGCTGTTGAAGATTTCGAGGCCGAGCTGGGCGAACCGGTGCTGGAGATACCCGAAGAGGACGAGGGCGAAGCTGAAGAACTGACTGACTTCGATTTTGATCTGGAAGAGGAAGAAGCCGAAGCTGAGAGCGCGGCCGAGTCCGAGCCCGTGCAGCAGCAGGCAGGAACCGGCGCTCCGTCGGGCGGTTCGGAGGCAGGGGAGCTACCCGAGAATCTCAAGCAGGAGATTCGGTCGGTCCTCTCCTATATGGATCAGCTCCTCGAATCCCTCCCCGAGGAGAAGATTCAGGAGTTTGCGCGGTCCGAGCATTTCGAGGTCTACAAGCGCCTTTTCGAAGAGCTCGGCCTGGAGAGTGAGTAGCAATGGGTCTTTACAACCGCGTCCTTTCGACCGAAAGCACATCCTCCGAAGAGCGCAGGAAGGACTCCGCAGCCCACACCGCCTCCGACCACTCCGCCGCTGAAGACGAAAAAAAAAAGCCTTCGACCAGCTTCTGGCCGAGCGAACCGCCGCTTCGGCACCTGACCTCGGCGAAGCGGTAAGAGGCGTCCTCGACGCCCTTGCCGAGCTGGATAACACCCTCGAAACACCGGTTCGCGTATTCCGGATCCTTGCCGACCGTTTGCAGATAACACGAGGAGCACTGCTCCTCCCTGACCCCGAGTCGGGAGAGCTTGCCCCGTGGTCGATGCGCGGCCTCGATAGAACTACCGAACACCGTCTTCGTATCCCCGTTCCCGAGCTCACCGAGCGCATCCTCGACGGGAATGCCGCGGCCACGATACTCGAGGGGAACGGGCTGCGGGCGTGCAAACCGTACGTCTCACAAC
>JAAAOH010000195.1 GCA_009908925.1 Spirochaetota bacterium
GTGAGATGGGCTCGAAGCCGGCACGCGGACTCGCGTCGGTCCGTTTTACCGCCTCTCCTACCCCGACCGCACAGCCGGTCGTGCCGCCGATTCCCCCGCGAGGCGGCGTCACATCCTGGATCCCCTCGCCTCCTCGGTACCCTTCGGGGCGACTGCGCCGGCCGAGCTCTATGACGTTGCCGGCATGCTGGCCGCCCGGCGTGATGCCGGTTACTTCGCCGACCTGGAGATACGCCCGGACCCCGACGGCATCCCCCGCGTGACGGGTCCCGCGAACATGCTCGAGATTCACACCGCTACCGCCACCGAGGAGGGAACGCTCGAGGCTCTCGCCGAGCGTTACCGCACCATCGCCGAGCGCATCCGCCGCAATGAGGACCTCTCCGCCGCCGACCTCAGCTTCATCGGATACGATGCCGTTCAGCTCATGCCGGTGGAACCGACCATCGTCTACGAGGCCGGTCCCGCCTTCTGGGAAGAGGCCCCCGACGACCCGCCCCCGCGCGAGGGAGAGCTCGGCGAGCTCGAAGTCGCTCTCAGGCGGCCGGATACCACCAACTGGGGATACGACGTGATGACCGCCGCCTCGCCCGCCCCCAACCCGACCCTGCTTCGCGGCGGCAGACCGGATGAGCTTCTCGACCTCATCGCGACCCTCCACACCTTTCCCGGACGCCCGATCAAGGTTGTCTTCGACGTCGTCTACGGGCACGCCGACAACCAGACCCTGGATCTTCTCAACCATCACTTCTTCGCGGGCGCCAATATGTACGGACAGAACCTCAACTACCGCCATCCGGTGGTGCGGGCGTTACTCCTGGAGATGCAGCGGCGCAAGAGCAACTACGGTGTGGACGGAGTGCGGGTGGACGGTGCCCAGGACTTCACCTGGTGGGACGCCTCAGAGCAGAAGCTCTACTACGACGATGAGTATCTCGGCCTCATGAACGACGTCGAGCAGGAAGCGGCCGGTGTGCGCTACCGGCCGTGGATGGTGTTCGAGGACGGACGCCCGTGGCCGCGCGACGACTGGGAGCTCGCATCTTCGTATCGGGAGGTGACGAAGAAGCTACCCAACGTGGTGCAGTGGGGACCGCTGACCTTTGCTCACAATACCCCCTTCCTCTTCACCTTCTGGATAAGCAAGTGGTGGCGAATCGAGGAGATTCTGCAGGTGGGGAGCCACTGGATTACCGGGAACTCCAATCACGATACACTCCGGCGGGGAACCCAGGTCGACCCCGAGGAGCGCATCAACACCTACCTCGGCGGGACATTGCCCCAGATTCTGGCGAACGCCTACGACAACCCCGCATCGCGCATGTTCGACGTCTTTCTGCCGGGGATCCCCATGGACTTCCTGAATGCCAACATGCGGGCGCCGTGGAGTTTCATCCGCAACACCGACGATCGCTACGGAGTCAAGGTGATCTCCGAGGAGGCCTTCTTTCTCGACTGGGCGGTGAACGGGGCTACCTTCGCGCGCCCGGAGAGCTTCACACGGCTGAAGGCCCGCGGCTTCACCGATCTCGGCGAGCTCCGCCGCTTCATGCGGGCCCTCGATGCGGCGGTGCGCACCACCGACTACGTACTCCCCTCTGTCGCACGACTTCTCGAGAACCATGTCCCGCCCCTTCCCGGCCCCCGGCCCTACACGCCCGATGGCCTCAAGACGATAGCGCGGGCGTGGATGGACGACGTCCATGATTACTGCACCGTCGAACGCTATGCCAAAGACCTCGATCCCGTCCGTGCAGCGCGCAATCTCGAGGTTCGGCGCTTTGCCCGTGCGCGCCCCTGGCTCGTCGAGAACCTTGGAGCCGGCGACGCCTTCGACAGGCTGCGCCCGAGCGACGGAAGCGTCGTCTTTTTCGGTCTGCGCAGCGCCCCCGACGAGAACGAGAGCCTCCTCTTCGTTGCCAATATGGAAGGAGCGCCGCGCGAGATAACGCCCGTCGATCTGCCCCTCGCAGGGCTGCCTCGCGACGGATGGGAGCAGGCCCTGGCGACGCGCGGGCTCGAGCAGACGGCCGCCGACACGCCTGTCGTGCTCACAAACGGCTCCGGCGTGTTGTTTCGGCGCGGCGAGGCACCCTTGCGTTCTCGTTGATTTTGCACAAGAATCGGGCTCACACCGACAGGGTGGGGCGCCGAAGATGAGCATGGGGCACAATCCGACTGCTGAAGGGGTTAGACAGTGATAGCGCGAGAGCTTCGTATTCTACCGGACCATCTCTATCCGCCCGAGGACTGGGCCATGGTGGAGCGGGACTTCTCCTCCCGCTGGATGGGCAACGCAGAGACCATCTTTGCCCTATCAAACGGGTACGTCGGCATCCGCGGAACTTTCGAGGAAGGCCGCCCGGCGGTGCAGGCCGGCACCTTCATAAACGGTTTCCACGAGACCTGGCCGATCGTGCATGCGGAGGAGGCCTACGGCTTCGCGCGTACGGGTCAGACGATGATAAACGTACCCGATGCCACGGTTCTCAAGCTCTACGTCGATGACGAGCCCCTGTATCTCCCTACCGCCCGACTGATCGAGTACAACCGGGAGCTCGACTTCCGGGACGGTGTGAAACGGCGGAGCCTCATCTGGTCCTCGCCGGCCGGGAAACGGGTAAGGGTCGACTCGCGCCGCCTCGTGTCGTTCGAGCATCGCCATCTCGGCGCCATTTCCTATGAGGTTACCGTCGATACCGACGCCCCAGTGGTCATTTCCTCTCAGCTTCTGAACCGTCAGGACAGCAAGCCGACGGATGAACCGGGAAACGGCGACGAAAGCGATCCGCGCAAGGCCCGAGCATTCGGCTTTCGCGTCTTGAACGCCGTGGACCATCTCGAAGACGAGCATCGGATCATCACCGGCTACCGCACGACCAACTCGCGCATGACCCTGGGCGCGGGCGTGGATCACGTCATTGAGACGGATAATCCCTGGTATGCAAGCCGCTCCTGGAGCGAGGACAACGGAAAGGTCGTCTTCACCATCGATGCCCGCGCCGGTGTGCCGATCCGCATCACCAAGTACTTCAGCTACCACACCTCGCGCTCGGTTCCGCCG
>JAAAOH010000030.1 GCA_009908925.1 Spirochaetota bacterium
GCTCTTCGAGACGGTAGAAGGTGTTTTCGAACAGCGGCAGAATACTGCGAACCTGTACCGCCGGCCCGCTGACTTCTGCCCGCAGCCGGAAGCGGTCGCCGCGGCCGCGCATACCGGTGTCGCCGGCGGTCTCGCGCATTTCCTCCTCGTAGGGAGCCAGCGCGCGGTAGGCGTCCAGGAAGCGCGGGTGCTGGTCGAGGTATCGGCGCCCGTAGGCGGTGATGAAGGTCTCCGCCCCGGCGCGAAACGCCTCCATGCGAGCCTGCTGCCAGCCCGCGAGGAACTCGGGCATGTCCTCAGGGGGCACCTCCCGGGAGGTGAGTCGGCCGCGGTTCACGCTCTCCACCGCCGTGCCGGCATCGGCGATAACCTGCTCCTGCTCACGATCAACAGCCACGCGTCCCTCCGTCACACCGACTGCCACCGAATCGTCGGGGCTGGTGCGGACCTGGAACTCCGTACCACGTACCCCCAGGACGACGGTGCCGGTGTCCACGGATACGGACTCGTCCCCCACGAGCCTGTTGACGACGAAATCGAGATCGCCCCGCAACAGCTGAAAGCTCGTCTGCGTGCGCCCGCGGCCGGTTTGCGGCTTCACGTAGAGCGCGGTGTCCTCGCTGACGACCACGGTCGTGGGGCCGGTGTTAATCTCCAGTTCGACGTAGCCGTTGAGGCCCGTGCGGATGAGGTCGCCGGCGTAGATGCTGGTTCCGATGTCCGCGTACGCCTCATCTCCCTCCTGGAAGAGGTCGACAGTGCCCTCGATGTACACGATTCGGCCGAACTCCTGCGCGAGTACAGCTCCGGCACCGAGCGTGATCAGAATGAGCGCGATCGCCGTCACCCGTCTTCTCATGATTTCTGTCATGATACCTGCCCGCATGATACCTCCCGGCCCGGCTACTCGCCGGTGGCCTCGGTCTCCCTCCTGGCGACGGCCAGTGAGTAGTAGTAACGCTCGTCGGGGCTCCGCCATCGCGACAACACATAGAAACCGCGCACGACGTCTGCAGCCTCCTGAGCCCGCGTGGTCCGCTCCGCGGTGCCGACACCGTCGATATTCCTGCTGTCGCCGACCGCGCGGACCCGTGCCGCCCGTTGGAGGACGATTTCCGCGAGTGCTTCCTCGTCGGCGGCGGTAACGCTGTCGGAGCGGTTTCTTCGCCGTCCGGCCACCCCCACCCCCACGTCGTACCCCGGTATCCGGGGACGCGCGTCGATCCACGCCGGCGGCGAGCCCCCTGCAGAGGCCGCAACCTGCGGCACAGTGATGCCCTCGAGCTCCGGTGCCGCGACCACCACCACGGTACCGCGACCGTCGCGGTGAGATTCCATCACCTCGAGGCCGTCGCGGATCTGCCCGACGCGGTCGTCATCGATGCGGGTCTGGACGGCCTCGGCATACCCCACCCTCCGGCCGGACTGCCGGGAAATGAAGACGACCGAGACTCCCACCTCGAGATAACGGACCGCCTCGGCGGCGGCGTCGAGGATCGCCACCCCTTGCTCCTCATCGCGGTCGCGCAGCCTGGAAGAGAATCCGACGAAAAGGGGCGTATCGTCCCGCGGTGTGGTGTCGTAAAGCAGGGCCATCGCCGGCGCAATCCCCGAGGGCGCGGGCCGTGCCTCTGAAAGCGAATCACCGGATGTCGATGCAGCGCCCGCCGGCGCTGTTGCCGGTGATGACTGCCGTGCTGACGGGCTCGAGGCGCAGGAGATGAGGCCCCATGAGGTAGCCATGACCAACACCAATACTGCGAGCGCGGCCGTTGGAGCGGATTTCATGGGGCCCATTGTGCCGCAAACCCGGGCGACGCGGCCAGAGGTCGGCCGCCCGGACCGATCGATCGTTCCGTTCCGTGGTGCGCGCTACTGATTCGAGCCTGCGCGGGTCGGGTTATCCTCGACCTGCCGGTCCAGATAGTCGAGTGCCTGCTCGGCCTTGAACTCGGCGAAGGCCGCATCCTCGTTCCGCTGAAAGGCCTCGCCGGCAGCTTCCACGAACCCGCCCTTGGGATAGGAGACGAGTGCGTAAATCGTGCCGTCGGGCGCCTGCGTAACCTGGTCCGTCTGGCTGCCCTGCAGCGTTGTCTCGGTAACCTGGCGGGAGATGTTCTCCACGAAGCTTATGACCTGGTTATTCCCGTCCACGCCGGCTTCCTGCGCATAGTCTACGATGGCGGCTTCAATGGATGCGTTCATCTGGAAGGCGATGTCCTCCCGGGCACGGGAGACCGCCATCCGCCTCGAGGTATTGAGGGTCGACATATTCGCCGAGCCGACGCCGTAGATCGCGTCATCGGCCACAGGCGGATTGAGATACCAGCTTGGCGCGCCGGCCTGCGCCGCCGGACTGTCATCACGCTCTTCTTCCGCTCCACCCGCGCACGATGCGATAAGCAGGACCGTCACCAGGACCACTGCAATCATTGCAACCCGTTTCATCATCACCCTCCTCATGCGGCACACGCGCCGCCTCTGCTCAAACATATACTCCACCCCCGGCCAAAAAACAACACGAGTTCTTGCGCGGCCAAGCCGGTGCCAACCACCGCAAGCGTTGCTTGACCCGCCATACGGGCGGGTCTATACTTCACCACGCTATGATGAGCATAATTGTACGGGCGAAACGCCTGGTGTTTCTGGCTATGATCGTGGTCCTGGCTCTCGGGGCCTGCGCAACATCCTCGCGGACTGTTCAGCGTACCTCCGCCGATACCACGACTGACCTCAGCGGCCGGTGGAACGACACCGATAGTCGTCTCGTCGCCGAAGAGATGATCGGCGACCTCATGAACAGCGCCTGGCTTTCGAACTTCTCGCAGGAGGAGGGGCGCGAGCCGGTCGTCATTGTCGGGCGGGTTCGCAATCTCAGCTCGGAGCACATCGACACGACTCCGTTCATCAAGGACATCGAGCGGGAGCTCGTCAACAGTGGCCGGGTTACCTTCGTGGCCAGCGCCGAGGAGCGGGCGGCGGTGCGGGATGAGCGCATGGACCAGCAGACCGAAGCAAGCCCGGAGACCATCAAGCGACTCGGTGAGGAAACCGGTGCGGATTTCATGCTGCGCGGGTCGATCACCTCTCAGACGGATGCGGTCGAAGGGCAGCGAGCCGTCCTCTATCAGGTGGACCTCGAGCTCATCAATATCGAGACCAATGAGAAGGCCTGGATCAACACCAAGAAGATCAAGAAGGTCATCGAACAGAGTCGGACTCGATGGTAGGCCGCAACCGGCGGTAACCGGGAGCATTACGGCATGACGCGAAGGCTCCTCCCCCTGATCGGGGTGGCCGTTTTACTTGTTCTCACCGGATGCATGACTACGCGCAACGAGCCCTTCGTACAGGTGGACGAGCTTGCGCGCAGCGGGCAGTACGAACAGGCCGCACGGATGCTCTCCGGCGAGGATCGCGATGTCTTCTACAACGAGCGGGACAAGGTCCTTTATCACCTCGATGTGGGGATGCTCTATCATTATGCCGATCGCTACGACGAGAGCACCCGGCATCTGACCGAGGCGGAGTTCCTCATCGAGGAGTACTTCACCAGAAGCATCAGCCAGGCCGCCGCCTCGCTTCTGATCAACGATACTACTCAGGACTACGCCGGCGAGGACTACGAGGACATCTACCTCAATGTCTTCAAGGCGCTGAACTTCCTCAAAGAAGATGATTTCGACGCTGCCTTCGTGGAGGTTCGTCGCATCAACAACAAGCTCAATCTGCTCGAGGACAAGTACCGCGGTATGGCTGCAGGCTACAACTCCGCCGAGGAAGCTGAAATGCAGTTCGAGCCCGGCGATACCAACTTCCACAACTCGGCGCTCGCGCGTTACCTCAGCATGATCATGTATCGCGCCGACGGTGACTACGACAGCGCCAGGATAGACGTTCGAAGCATAGAGGCCGCATTCAGGGATCAGCCGGGCGTATACGATTTCGAACAGCCCGATCTTTCCGACGCGCTTGATCCCTCTGTCGGACCACGCCTGGTGGTGGTGGCCTTTACGGGTGAGTCGCCGACCAAACGGGCCGACACCCTGCGGGTGATTACCGAAACCGATCTTGTCATCATCCAGGGCGAGCGCGAGAACGACCAGGGGGTTCTCGAGACCACCCGTCTCGACGTGTTTCCCTTCCCCGGTGTAGAGGGGGGATTCCGCTTCAAGTTTCAGCTCCCCCGGATGGTACTTCGGGGAAGTGACGTAGCACGCATCGAGGTGCTCGTCGACGGGCGGACCGTCGGGACGCTCGAGCGTATCGAGAGCATTCAGCGGGTTGCCCGCGAAACGTTCGAGGTGCGGAAGCCCATCATTTACCTCAAGACCATCACGCGCACGGTGATAAAGGGGATTCTCGCCGAGCGCGGAAAGCAGCAGCTGCAGAACGCCGCCGCCGATGCCGGCACGCTCGGGATGCTCGGAAGCATTGCGGCGGGCATCGCTACCGATGTGGCGGTGGATGCAAGTGAGCGGGCGGATCTGCGGGTCTCCCGGTACTTCCCTGCCTTTGCCTATGTCGGCGAGTTCGAGGTGCCGCAGGGCGAGCATACCGTCTCGGTTCGGTACTTCGACGGCATCGGCAATCTGCTCGGCCAGGAGTCATTCGGCCCGCGGATCATAGACGGGTCCGGAGTCAATCTGGTGACCTCGTACGTGCCGCGATAGGTTGAAGCACAACAGGATGAAGCGGTGGAGGACACACGCATGAAGAGGTTTTCCGTGACAAGGACGATGCTCGCGCTGGTTGCCCTGGTTTTTCTCGCGGGTTGTGTGAGCGGCCCCGCCACGGGCGGCGGTGCGAGCGGCGGCGGTGCGAGCGGCGGGAGCTCCGGCAGTGGCGGGGTTCAGACGACCGCCGGCGGGGAGCCGATTCCCGAGTGGTACGAGGACCCCAAGAGCGTGTATCCGGATAATCAGTATCTGTCGGCCATCGGTTCGGGTGATACACGACGCGGCGCCGAGCAGGATGCCCTCGGCTCGCTCTCGCAGATATTCGAAGCGCGCGTCTCGGTGGATAACCGTATCAATGAGCGCTATCGCGAAATCGCGGGCTCGTCGGGGAGTTTCAGCGAGAGCGATGTCAGACTTGCCAACAGCGTGAACGTGCAGTCCGATCAGCGGCTTGTGAACGTCCAGTACGGCGAGAGCTTCACCGATTCCCAGGGCCGTGTGCATGTCATCGGCTACATGAACCGAATGGAGACCGGTCGGGTCTACCGGGATCTCATTCAGAAGAACGCTGAGCAAATCGAGCGCTTTCTCGATGAGGCTGACTCCGAGAGCCGGATTCTCCGACGCTTCGCATTCGTGAGCGCTGCAAACGTCGTTGCCCAGAGCAATCGTGCACTGATTGATCAGCTGCAGATTATCTCGGCCCCGCTTGCCGCCACGCTTCAGTTGCCCTATGATGAGCAGGCTGTCGCCGAGCGCCGCCTGGAGGTGGCCTCCGAGATGGCCTACCGCGTCAATGTATCGGGCAGCGCCGCATCCCGTGTGGAAGAGGTGGTCGCCGGAGCGTTGAGCTCGGAGGGCTTTGTAGTGTCGGAGAACGGACCGCTCCTGGTGCAGGGCTCGGCGGAGCTCGAGTCTGCCGAGGGCGGGCAGTACGAGGAAGTGCGGTGGTACCTCAACCTCGAGTTTGTGGGGCCGGGCGGCAACACCGTGGTGGCGTTCAATCAGCAGGATCGTGCCAGCGGGGTCAGTCAGGACGCGGCGCGGTCTTTTGCATACAGCGATATCGAGGAAGTTGCGAGAGAAGAGTTCGTGGGGCAGGTCATAGGGTATTTCGACAGTCTGGTAATTCAGTAGCCTGCGGGGGTCGTGGCGTCGCGCCGCCGTTGAACTCGTTTTCCGGTCGCGCGATCGCTCCCTCCCCTGCAGGTGTTTTACCCCGCGGAAGCCGGCACGCCACGCGTCCGCACGAGGGCGAGCAGCAGAAGGCGTTCTAGTGTCGGATCCCCTTCTCGGCGGCACGCTCGTGGGCACCGTGGTCCTCGCTGATGACCCGCACGCCGCGCGTGGCGGGCGGCATCCACGCATCGACCCGTCGTCATTGCGATTAGATTGCGTGGGCGTTCGCGGTTTTGGCGTTAGCGGCGGTTTGCAGGACCGCGAGTGCGATCGAGTTGAGCTTCTTCTCGCTCGAGTTCGCGCGGGATGTGAGGACGATGGGTGCATGCGCACCCACCATGATCGCTTCGCTCTTCGCGCCGCCGAGAAACACCAGGCTCTTGTAGAGGATGTTACGTGCTTCGATGTTCGGCGCAACGAGAATGTCCGCGCGGCCGGCTACCGGGTGGGTAACGCCTTTGTGCTTCGCGGCCTCTACCGATACGGCGTTGTCGAGCGCGAGGCTGCGCTGCAGCTAGTTGTGGTTGTCGAAGTCGTCCACGTCCGCTGCGTCGGTCGTCGGTTCCACATTTATCCCTTCCTCAACCGGGCGGAACGGATGGGTGTTCAGGGAGGTTATTTGCGGGATATGCTTTTCATAAGTGTTACTCATAAGCTTGAGCCCGCAAGCATAAAATGAAAAAAAGAGCGGTTTGTAGGAGCTTGGTTTTCGGAGATCTTCTCGGCCGGCTGGATGCCGTCGGCGTCGACGGCGCCGAGGTCTCCGGATGGTTTCTCGGGCTATCCTTTCGGACTACGGCACCGCAGTCTTTAGTGCTTCAGACGGTCGGGAAATACGTCATAGAAATACGTCATACATGACCACTGACCCGTCGGCATATCCTACCGCCAGCGCACGGTCGTTCGGCGCAAATGCGAGGGCCGTTACCGCGTACAACGCACCCCGCTGCTCCACCGGCTTCCTGCTGCTCACCGGCGTCCACAATGCAAGCAGGCCCGCCGCGTCGCCTGAGGCCAAGAGCTGCGTCTGATGTGAGAAGACGAGTGCCCTCACGTGTTCGCTGTGCACGGACAGTTCTTTCGGGGTCCGCCCGCGGGGGCCCTCTGGGCCATCGCAGTCCCATAATGTCGGCGACGCGCTTCCGCCGGTCGCCAGATATCTGCTCGTATGATCCCAGGAAAGTTCAAGTACCTTACTTGGGAATCCCCACATCTGAAGGTCGATGCCACTGGCGGCGAACCAGAAGTGAACGGTGGCGTCCTGATCGCCGGTCGCGATGAAGCGCCCGTCAGGGCTCCACTCGGCCACCAGGGAGGACCCTTGCCACTCGTACCGGCGTTCGGGATCGCGCGTTTTATCGTCCTGTGCGTGCACAAGCCACAGACTTATACCGCCGTAGGCGGTTGCCGCCAGGCGGCCCGGATCGCGTGGATCCCAGGTAATATCGGTCACCGTGCTCTGGTGAGGTCCGAAGCGACGAACCGGCGAACACTGCTCGCCGTTCGCCGCTAGAAGATCATCCATGGCGAAGATCAGCACTTCTCTCCCCGCGGCTGCCGCCAGGTTTTTGCCGTTCGGCGAAAACGACACACGTTCACCCCAACCCGGCAATAATGCGGTGGCGACGACGCGTCCGCCCGCTGCCTCGTATACGCGCAACTGAGTATCCTGGCCGACGCTCGCCACGACATCCTTCTCCGTTGCAAGGGCAATGCTCGCGGTGCCCAAAGCGTGACCGTCGACACGCCAGAGACGATGCCCGTTCGCCATATCGAACATCGCCACTTCCCCCTCTGCCGACGCGACGCAGAGTCGATCCGAATTGGCGCTCCAGAGGAGGCACTGAACGTAGCCATCGACCGCGAACTCGTAACGGGGCGCCTGCCCAATCAGGCCAGACATCTGCGGAATCCCTCTTCCAGTTCCGCTCTGTCGAGATTTCGTCCGATAAAGACGAGCGCGTTCTTCCTATTCTCGTCTTTGCGCCATGGCTCGCCCGGCTGTGCGTCCATGAGCATGTGTACGCCCTGAAATACCATGCGCATATCGTAACCTGCCACCGCAAGTACGCCCTTCATGCGAAAAATGTCGGGTCCCCGCTCACGAAGCAAGACTGAGAGCCATTTGTTGAGCTTTTCGAGTTTAAGTGCTCCGTCGATGCTAATGCCGACGGAGGTGACCTGATCGTCGTGTTCGTGGTCCGGTTTGAAATCCCGTTGAGAAATCGGCGCGAGGGTAGCGTTCCCGGAAGCCGAAGTGATACGCATGGCGAACTCATCAGGGCCATGTTCGGTGTAGAGCGCAAAACGGCCGTCGGTCGAAGAGCAATCTATACGGAACTGCTGCGTTGTTCGATCCGCTTTGAGTCGGTATTTGCGGGAAGCGGGTACAAGTGTTCCTCCGTCGAAAAGCGGCCAGTAATCCTCGGAAAAAACACGAACGGCAGTTTCACTATAGTTTGCCAAGACATTCTCGGGAGGGGATCCGTTTATCGGAATCAGCGTTACGTCCATCGTGGGATCAGGCCCTGCGTCGAGCGCGAGGTGGTATGTTCCCGAACGGAACTCATAGACTCCTCCCCACTCGAAGGGGTATTCCGGTTCAAGGAACTTTGGATCGATCTCGAGGGCTCGATTAATGTCGAAGCCACCAACATTCAGAATCCGTTCAAGCGGCAGCTCGGATCTCTCGGTTCTGTGAATTGCCGCGCGAGCGTTCATTTTTCGCAGGCGCCGCTCCAGCCGGTCGAGATCTTCATTCTCAACAAGGTCAATTTTGTTTAGAAGAAGAACGTCGGCATATGCAATCTGCTCGGAGGCTTCCGCCTGCTTGTCGAGGTGTTGCTCGATATGTCGTGCGTCGACA
The DNA here is from genome assembly GCA_009908925.1 of Spirochaetota bacterium. GTDB lineage: Bacteria > Spirochaetota > Spirochaetia > DSM-27196 > PWMO01 > JAAAOH01. The sequence goes on from JAAAOH010000030.1 coordinate 8,725, forward strand.
AGTGTCACGCAGGCGTCCACGCGCAGCTGTGCGGCCATCTCATCATCCATAAAGAAAGTCTGTACGACCGGTCCCGGATCGGCCATGCCGGTGGTCTCTATGAGGATGTAGTCGAATTGATCCCGCCGTTTCGTGAGTTTGCCGAGAATGCGAATGAGGTCTCCACGAACGGTACAGCAGATGCAGCCGTTGTTCATTTCGAAGACCTCTTCCTCCGCTCCAATCACAAGTTCGTGATCTACGCCTACCTCCCCGAACTCGTTTTCTATGACGGCGATCCGTTTTCCGTGTTCTTCGCTAAGGATGCGGTTGAGGAGCGTGGTTTTGCCGGATCCGAGAAACCCGGTCAGAACGGTCACGGGTGTTCTTGTGTCGGTTGTATTCGGAGATATCATATTGTGACCTCCTGCAGGTCAGGATTATTACTAAGTAATACCATAGGTACCCGGAAGGTATTGGGAATACAACCGGTCAGTCAAGTGCTAATTCACGCAGCAAGGGGCACGAGCCGCTGAATCAATTCTCGTGTTGCACCGTGGTGGTGTAGAATTTCTTGTGTAAACGTTGGTTGAGAACGGAAAAAGCGGCGCGTACACCCCGGGGTTAGGAAAACAATGAACCCTGTGATGGACGTACGCACCGTGAAAGACGAGACCACGGTACCTGAGGTGACGAACCTGTTCAAGCAGGTTATGGACGAACCGGAGCGGATGTTCGAGATGCACGAGATCGACATAAAGCGGCAAGCCGAACGAGCAGTCATCGAGCGATACCCGGTCCATGTCTCAGGCAGCGTCATCGCCAAGGTGCCGCAGAAGCGCAAATAGGAGGTCTCCGACCGCCTTAGCGATATTTTCCACGCAGAGAACCGGGGGTGGGCGAGAGAGCTCTGCAGGCAGTTCTATGCGGACTACGAGAGGGAGTTCTCCCTCGGCGCTGACCTCGCTGAAGAACTCGATCAACCGGTGTCTGACCTTCTATTCCTTTCCCGAAGAGGAGTAAATCAGCCTGAGGACGAAACCTATGGAGGTCCTCGCCGGTGAACGCTTCAGCCTACACGATACTGAGCTTCATCGCGCTGCCGAAGCGAACAGTCCTGGAAGTCCGCGCCGCTGGGAGCAAAGAACCTCCCCGTCCTCCAGAAGTTTACACAAAAGCATTGACACTACCACGAGAGCATGCCTCTCGCCGAGCGACGCGAGCGTGGCCGCCGGCTCTTGAATAGAGTGGGACTGGCCGGGTTCGAAGAGCACTATCCAGGTGAACTCTCCGGGGGTATGACACGCCGGACGGCGCCGGCAAGGACGCTGGGCAAAGAGGCAGGCCTTCTCCTTATGGATGAACCGTTTCTTTCGCTCGACGGCGAGTTGCGGTCTCAGCTTGTCGATCTGACGGGGAGAATCCTCCAGGATGATCGACGCACCACGCTCTGTGTCACGCACGACGTTTTCGTTGCAGAGCGACTGGCCAATCGCGTCATCACGTTAGCCCACGCCAACAGCCACACGGTGCTCGATTCCGACCGACGCGTGCGCTCTTGACCGAACGCCCACTCTTGACAGGAAAAGTAATATATTGTATTACTGTGCGCAATGAAAAATATGCAACAAGACTCCCGCATTCCCGTGACGGTGCTCTCGGGCTATCTCGGAGCCGGAAAGACGACCCTCCTCAACCGGATTCTCAGCAATCGGGAGGGGCTTAAAGTTGCGGTGATCGTCAATGACATGTCGGAAGTCAACATTGACGCGTCCTTGATCTCACGCGGGGAAGCCGCGCTCAGTCACACCGAAGAAACGCTCATTGAAATGACCAACGGCTGCATTTGCTGCACCCTGCGGGAGGATCTGCTGGTCGAAGTGACTCGAATCGCCCGATCCGGACGTTTTGACTATCTGATCATCGAGTCTTCCGGTGTGTCGGAACCGCTGCCGGTCGCGCAGACGTTTACCTTTGACGACCCCGACGGCGGAACTCTTCGAGACCTTGCCCGGATCGACACGATGGTCACTCTAGTGGACGCCTCGAGTGTTTTGGACGAGCTCCAGTCGGATCATAGCCTCGAAGATCGCGGCCAGGCTGTCGCGGCGGAGGACGAACGGACGGTCGCTCACCTCCTGGTAGACCAGATCGAGTTTGCCGACGTTGCGGTGGTGAACAAGACCGATCTTGTCGATGCAGAGACCGCCGGCCGGGTTGAAGAACTTGTCCGCTCGATGAATCCGGGCTGCCGGATCATCAGAACGGATCACGGAAACGTCGCGTTGACCGACGTTCTCGATACCGGCCGCTTTGACCTGGATGCGGCGGAGTCGTCCGAAGCGTGGCAGGAGGAGCTCGAGAGTGAACATATTCCGGAAACGGAGGAGTACGGCATCAGCAGTTTCACCGTACGGGAACGACGTCCGTTCCACCCCCAGCGGCTATATGAATGGCTTGAGAAAACGGTGCCCGGCGTGGTGCGCGCGAAAGGGTTCTTTTGGATCGCCCCGTATCCGCAGCTCGCTTTGTTTCTCTCTCAGGCGGGAACGCTAAAAGAGATCGACATGGCCGGATACTGGTGGTCGGCAGTTGATACCGCCCAGTGGCCTCCGGAGGCTGAACTACGAGACGAGATTCGTCGTCAATTCAAAGACCCCTGGGGAGATCGCCTCCAGGAACTCGTCTTCATCGGGATGAATGTCGACGAGGCCGCCGTCAGAGCAGACCTGGATCGTTGTCTCATGACCGACGGCGAACTCTCGGGATTAGTCCCCGACAATATTGAAGAACGGTGCTCACATCTCCCGAATCCATTTGCCGAGCACATCGCGATACCCGAAGAGGTGTGAGCGATATGATGATGCCGCTACAAACTCAGAGGATAAACACAACGCGGCGTTTGCGCCGGTGGTTTTCCTTGTCCGTGGCGAGAAGCTTGCGGCTGTTCGGGGCAATGACATTGGTCGATATACGACTCTCGTAATGGTCACCGTCACCGGTCACAAGGACGTCAACGGGGACCTCACCCTCTCGCATCGTCTGATCGTCGACTCTGTCAATAATGGAGAACCCGTCGGAAGTATGCGCGATCTCCGGATAGTACGCTCTGTTCTAGCGTGCTTTCTACGAAGCGATTAGCAGGAAGGATACCGTGAGTTCCAACCCATCACTTTACTCGTCGTTACCCGATTTTTGCCTCTACAATAGCCTGACTCGCCAAAAAGAACCGCTATTTGCCGAAGACGGCGAAACGCTGCGGTTTTATTGTTGTGGTCCCACCGTTTACGGGCCGGCTCACATTGGGAATTTCCGAACCTTTGTTCTTCAGGACCTAATGCGTCGGGTGGCGGAAGCGAGGGGGGTTAAGACCCGCCATGTCCGGAATATTACCAACGTAGACGACAAGACCATTCACGGCGCACAATCGGCGAAAGAAAGCCTCGAGGACTTCACGCTTCGGTGGACGAAGCGGTTTCATGAAGACTGTAAGCACCTGGGCCTGTTGGAGCCCCATGTAGAACCAGGAGCGGTCTCCTACATTCCCGAGTAGATTCAACTCATTCTCACGCTCCAAGAAAAGGGGTTTGCGTATGTAGACCAGGACGGATCGGTATATTATCGAATTGAGGCCTTTCCTGAATACGGTAAACTGGTGGGCCTGACCGCCGGCAGAAAGAACGCGGCAGCCAGTCGACGTGTCGAGACTGATGAGTACGACCACGGACGGAGTAGCGACTTTGCACTGTGGAAAGCCCGAAAAGCATCGGACGGGGAGTGCTACTGGCCAAGCCCATGGGGCCACGGTCGCCCGGGGTGGCACATCGAGTGCAGTGCGATGTCTATGGCCGCATTAGGGCCCGGTTTTGACCTTCACTCCGGCGGAGTCGACCTGATGTTTCCCCATCACGAAAATGAAATCGCCCAGAGCGAAGCGGCCACCGGCCAGACCTTTGTCAGGCACTGGTTCCATGTAAAACACCTTCTTGTAGAAGGCCGGAAAATGAGCAAGAGCCGTGGCAATCTCTTCACGATAGACGATGTACAAGCTCGAGGATTCAGCGCGGCCGAACTTCGCTTCGTGCTCCTGTCAGGTCACTATCGGAAAGATCTCAACTTTGTCTGGGAGAATCTTGCCGGAGCCAGGAAAGCGTTGAACCGCCTCGCGGATCTGGAAGCCCGTCTCGGAAAGGTCGATGTGCTACCTCCTCTAACGCCTGAGAGTTGGGCATCTTTCTATCCGGTGTTTGAAGCTCTTTTGAATGACCTCAACACCCCGCAGGCAATCGCGGCACTATTTCGAAGGGTGAAGCAGCTGGAAACGGGTGCTCCGGCACACCCTCTGGACGCACAAGGGCTCCAAGCGTGCCTGTCTACGTTGGGTATTTCACTTGCCCCGCCACGAACGCAAGAAGCACCGCAGGAAGTCGAGCAGTGGGCCATGGCCCGGTACGAAGCCAAGAAGCTGCAACACTGGAACCAGGCTGATGCCCTGCGCGAGAAGATCCAGGAGGCTGGTAGGTTCGTAACGGATCTTCCTCAAGGGTATGAACTGACGGCCCGCTCCGGTAGTTAATCACTGCCCGGCAGAAATCAGATGGACCGATACCCTTGCACAATAGTATTACTTTGTATTACTATCAGGAGATCATGAATGTTACAGCACAAACAGCACACCCGAGACTTGACCTTATCGTCGAACAAACCGAGCGCGAGTTCCGGGGACACACCTTTAACGGGTATTCGCTTATGGAGACCCTGCGGCCTATGAGCGCGCGGACGGCAGCATCGACCGAGACGTACGAGGGCTTTTCCGCGTGGGACAATCTGGTCCATGTGATCTTCTTTAAGTTTAACCTCACGCGGGTGCTTGGCGTTGCCGAACCACTGTTACCCTATCCGTGGAAGGAGGGAAGTTTCCCTCCGATACCCGACACCTCAGACCAAGCGTGGGAGCGGGCTCTCGACTACGCCGAACTGGTTCACGACACCTACATTTCCGCGCTTAACAGCATTGGCGAAGAGCGTTTTTCCGAGCGCATAGAGGAGTGGGATTGTACGGTTCGCGAGGCGATCGTGTGGATGCCCGCTCACGATACCTACCATGTGGCACAGGTTCGCAATATGGGTCTGCCCGAGCTACAACGGTATCGAAAGGACCGGTAGCTATACGCGCGAAGCTCTTAGATATCGACCTCGGGCCGAAACGGGGCAACGCTGGGGCCGACAGCGGCGCGAGCGGGGATTGGGTAAAACATAAACTTAGCGAAGGAAAAGTAACGAGATTCCGGGTCGGATAGGGGTTGACGTGGGAACGCTACAACTGGCATAAAATGCAAACCATTCGCGTTTTGTATAGGAGATTGAGGTGCGCACCAGCTACACCGAAACGAGGGAACAGATTCTTGAGACGATTAACACCGTCAAATCGCCGCTGAGTGCGCAGCAGGTACACGCTCGCTGCGGGCTCGACGTTAACCTCGCGACCGTGTATCGGGCGTTGCACTATCTCGAGCAAATCGATCGTGTAGATTCGTTTACGATGCTCTGCTCTCGCGACGGAACAAATCGGTACTTTCACAGCAAAGCGGCTCCACACCGACACTTCTTCCATTGTGATTCCTGTCATAGATTTATTCCGATCGATCGGTGTCCGGTGGCGGACGAGATTGCAAGTGTCGAGGCGGAGCTCGGGTGTGAAGTTCGCAGCCACGTTCTGTACTACGTCGGCCTCTGCGCCGAGTGTCGAACGGAGCGCGCGGAAACAAGTGAACGGCAGATGAGTTAACAGCGTAATCTCATTCGAGGTGCGCAGGAATACCATCGGCGTACGCTGATGGAGATGTAGTTACAGGGAGGAAGCTATGTATATGGATGTACCTGGACTGGAAAGTATAAACGACGAAATGCAAATCATTCGCGTTTTGAGTAACGAGGCGGACGGAGAGCGACCCTCGGTGCTTGGAGTGCTCTTGCAGTGGATCAGGCGAATATCGGGCGGTATGATCCCGCTCGTGTTGCTCGCAGGCGTGGTGCTTCCGGTGTATTCGGCCGGCGAGGCCGAAGAGGCGGCAGCGGATCGTACCGGTGAAGAGATTGTAATCGCTGCGCCCCGGGATGCCGTACCGGGAGAGGAAGATTTCTTCTACTCGACGGCGACTGTGCGCGTGTGGGAACCGCTGGTAGGAGTCGATGAAGAGTGGAAGCCCGTTCCGCAACTCGCCGAGGATTGGGAACACTCGGACGACGCAACGGAGTGGACGTTTTTCCTTCGCGAAGGTGTGAGATTCCACGACGGAACCCGGTTCGATGCTGACGCTGTACTTGCCAACTTCGAGCGGTACGAGGCGGTCGGTGTCGGATCTTCGCAGTTCTACTCGTTTTCACTCGGGCGCTTCTATCCAGGGTATGAAGGTATAGAGAAGGTCGATGATTACACCATACGCCTTACGTTCGACCGCCCGAAACCGATGCTCCCGTACGCTATGACTTCGTGGGGTAGCGCAATGTTCAGTCCCGACAGTTTCGATGAGGACGGCGACTTTGCCGAAACGCCGGCGGGCACCGGCCAGTTCGAGATTATCGAGCGCCAGGCGGACGAATACGCGGTACTTGGTCGTTTCGACGATTACTGGGGCGAACCGGCGGCATCCGAGCAAATCCGAATTCGAATGATCCCGCAAGGTTCGACCCGAGTTTCTGCGCTTCGGGCCGAAGAGGTGATGGGTCTCATGGATATCGGAGCGATTCGCCCGCTCGATGCGCAGCAGCTTGCTTCCGAGGACCGCTTTGAGGTGCTGAGCGCGCGAAGCAGCATAATTCACTACCTTGCGTTAAATGGAACTCAGGAGCCGTTTAACGATGTACGAATGCGGCGCGCGGTGAGTCTTGCGATCGATCGCGAGCTTATTGCGGAGGAGTTCTATTACGGATATGCAGACCCTGCACCGCACATCCTCAATCACGCTTCGCCGTTCTACGAGTCGCTTCCGATCGAACACGACCCCGACCTCGCGCAGGATCTTGCCCGAGAAGTGCTCGGCGATGAGCGCTATGAGACGACCATGATAGTTCCGTCAGGATTTCTCGAACGCTATCCCTATACCGAAAAAGCAGAGTATCTCCAGGACAAACTGAGCACGATAGGAATTGACGTCGAAATTCAGCCGATGGAGTGGGGCGCGCTGAACGAAGCTATGGAAAATGGCGAGTTCGGACTGGTAATGCGCATTCAGGGGCTTCCAAACGGGGATCCGGCAAGTATTTTTGAGAGCTTCATGCACTCTGAAGGAGGGCAGAACCAATCGTATAGCCTTGGGTATGCCAACGACCGAGTCGATGAGCTTATAGATACCTTGCCGGAAGTGCTCGACATGGATGAGCGCCGGGCGGTGTACACTGAGCTACAGGAAATATCCGCCGAGGAGCTGCCGGTGGTTCCGCTCGTAAACGATCGTAACCAGACGGTGAAGAATACCGCTATTGCGGATTACGAACGATTGATCTACGGCGAGACCCTTCATACAGTGCGGTGGAGCGAGTAGACGTCGTATGCGCCATATAGTACGTCGGGTCGGAGCATTCGCTGCGCTTCTTATCGGGCTTAGCATGGCCGGGTTTGGCTTGCAACTGCTTGCTCCGGGTGACCCGGCGTACTTCGCGCTCGCGAACGAAGGGCTTAGTGAACCGACCGAGGCCGAGTTGGATTTTATGCGCCAGGAATTGGGACTTGACCGTGCCGTCCACGTGCAGTACCTGAGCTGGCTCGCATCAGCCATACAGGGCGATTTTGGCCGGTCGTACCGGACAGGCAGGCCTATCGCTGCGGAAATGTCGGCGCGGTTTCCAGTAACCCTTCAGCTGTCCCTTGCTTCGCTTCTAACCGCCGCATTCTTCGGGATTGTTCTCGGGACGCCGGCGGCGGTGCTGCGCGGTGGATGGATAGATTCACTGGTTGATGCTTTTTCATCGGTGCTCATCGCTGTGCCGGGGTTTATCATTGCAGTCGCCTCGATAACGTTTATCGCGGAGTCGGTCCCATGGTTTCCGGTGGCAGGGCGGGGCAGCGTTCGGCACTTTATACTGCCGACCCTCGCGTTATCGTCGGGGACACTTGGCGTAACAATACGGTTAGTACGTGTGTCGGTAATGGGGGAACTCGAGCGACTCTATGTCACCTTCGCCGACTCAAAGGGGAATTTGCCCGTTCGAACCGTGCTCCTCCACGTGCTTCCGAACGCACTTCCGGGCGTGTTCACGTTTCTGGCGAACGCGTTTGCTACTATTGCCGGCGGAGCGCTTATCGTAGAAACGGTTTTCGCGCTGCCGGGCATTGGACGGTATGCGATCGAGGGTGTTCTCAATCGCGATATACCGATCGTACAGGCGTACGTGGTGCTTACCGGTCTGTTGTATTTGTCGGCGCAACTTGCGGTAGATCTCCTGCTCGCCGCGCTCGATCCGAGAGTTCGAAATGGCTGAGAATACCTCTACAACGGGCCGGGTGGCTCGCGTCGTTCGAGTGGTATCGATATCGATGCTCGTGGCTATTATAGGCATTTCGGTGTTCGCGCCATGGTTTGCGCCGCACCCCCCGCTCGAGATTGATATGACGAATCGTCTTCAACCTCCCGACTCCGAACATCTTCTTGGAACGGATGTTGTCGGTCGC
>JAAAOH010000307.1 GCA_009908925.1 Spirochaetota bacterium
GAGTATCGCGCGGTAGAGACCACGCTGAGCCGGGTACAGGAAAGCCTGCAACGCGACTTTCAATACATCGGCTCTCGCTTCTCGTTGGATTCGGTGGACGTATCGGGCTTCGTCTCGGGGTTGGCGGAGGATTTCCTCGTTCGTCTCCTCGGAGAGATCTACGGCACCGCTCAGCGGGGGCTCGACATCGCGGAGCGGCTGAGGCGGCAGACTGATGATGCAGACGCCGGCGGCGGAATCTCGCGGGCACCCGGACGAGTCGTTACCTTTCCGGGCGTGGTCTACCCACGATTTCTCCTTCAACGTGCTGCGCTCGGGGTGGAGCCCGGAAATCTCGATGTGCGACTCGACGGCCAGCTCACCTCCGTGTCCAGCAATCCGGCACTCGTGGCAGAGCCAACTCGCCTTTTCCTTGAAGGTGCGCGGGGCGAAACCTCGCTCGCAGCAGAGAGCGAGCTGAGCTACGAGAACGGCCGGGCCGATGAGCTACTGACCACGGTTTCGGGCACCGGCCTTTCCTTCGATTCTTCACAGATACCTCGCCTCGGGGCGCTGCGATCGAATTATGAGTTTCAGACGACGCTGCAGCTGGCAGCCGGCGGAGGGGCTACGTCGCGAACCACCGTTGAGCTCGCCGACCTGGAGCTCGATCGGCAGGAGACGGAGAATCTCGTGGTGACGGCGGTTCAGGACGTCGTCGCCGGCCTCGGCACAGTCGATGTGGATGCCGAGTTCACTATCTCGGAAGGGGCTGTGAGCCTGGACCGGCTTTCCACGAGTGCCGACGACGCGATCAGGCAGGGTGTTGCATCTACCCTGAATGCTCGCCGCGACGAGTATGTGGCCCGTGCGCGCGCTGAGCTCGAGGGCCGAATCGAGGAGGAGCTCGCCGAGCTCGAGCCGCTTCGTGAACGTGCAGCCGGCATTCGCACAGAGGCCGAGCGTATCCGCGAGGCTCTTGCCGCACGTGACCGCATCATCGAGGAGAAGCGTGCCGAGCTCGAGGAGCGCTCGAGAGCACTTGCTGCAGAGCAAAGAGAGCGGGTGGAAGATGAAGCCCGCGACCGCCTCAGAGATGCCACGGAGGACCTTGATCTCGACGGACTCGGTTTCTGAACGCATGAGTGCCGTTGTTGTCCGCCAGCCCCGCATCGCCGATATCGAAGACTACGCGATGCCGGAACTCGCCGACGGTGAGTGCCTCGTTCGCGTATTGCGCGCCGGGCTCGGCCCCTCGGACATCCACATGTTTCGCGGAGATTACGCGAAACAGCACTTTCCCCGCATTCCCGGCACGGATGTGCTTGGCATTGTGGAGACCTGCGCGGGCAGTTTCAGCCCCGTACGCCGCGTGCTCATCCCGCCGACCATATCCTGCGGCTCCTGCACCGCCTGCCTCGCTGGCGACGAGCATCTCTGCCTCGCCCCGGGCCTCATCGGCCGCGAGCGGGACGGGGGCATGCGCCCCTGGATGAGCGTCCCGGCGGGGCTGCCGGTAACCGCGCCCGACGATGTCGGCGATGATACGGCGGTGTGCATACCCGATACCGCGTTTGCGCTGCGCCTTGTCGGCGAGGCAGCCGCGGGAATCGGCGGCGTCACGCGAAGAACGGAGGATGCCTTCCTCGTGGTCTTCGGCGCGGGATTCCTCGGTGTAGTTGCAAGTCTGGCCGCCGCGGAGCAGGGATTTCGTCCCATCCTCGTCGATGTGGTGCAGGCGCGGCTCGAGCTCGCGCGGGAGATGGGCGTGCGAGACACCTGCAATCCCCTGCGGGACTTCGTAGGTGACCAGGTACACTGGATAACCCGCCGGCGATATGCAGAGGCTGCCGTCGTGGTCAGTGAGGACCCCGAGGCGGTGCTCACCGCCGCATCGGTACTTCGCCCGGGAGGGCGACTGTGTCTCACCGGCCATCATCCGGACTCCTCGCTCCCGGCCGCCCGTGTTGTCGACAGCTCCATCGAGGTCCGCGGCGTGCGGCGAACACGGACTCTCTACGGCGAAGCCGCCGGTTTCATCAGACGCCACCTCACGGCCTATGAATCCCTGGTTTCGCTTCGACTCGAGCCCTCGAGTATGCCGCAGGCGCTCGAGCTCGCCGCCGAGGACCCGAAGTCCTACATGAAGATCATCTGCAACATGGAATAGAGGAGTGACTCCATGGCCTACACTCGCATTCTGCTTTCCGGAAACTACCACGACGGCCCCGCAAGCGAAGGCCTCTCCGTCGGCACGCGATCCCGCCCGCGCTTCCGCTATGATCGGTTCTTCGAACAGGTCCGCCGCCTTCTCCGCTCGCGTCGCATAAAGACGGTGATCATCGATCACCGCGCCGACTTCTCACCCGGCGGTTTCGCTGCTGTCGAGAGCATCCGTGCGGAGCTCGTGCAACTTGCCGACACGGGGAAGAAACTCGTGTTCTGCTGCGAGGATTCTGATTTTCTGACCCTTTACCTTGCCTCCGCCTGCCCCGTTCGCGTCATCCATCCCTCGGGAGAGCTGCGCGTGCTCGGCATAGCGCGTCGTTTTCTCTTCTTCCGGCGTCTTCTGGACCGTTTCGGCGCGCGCATGACGATCCTGCGTCGGGGACAGTACAAGAGTGCCGCCGACGGCTTTCGTCGCGACTCCCTCGATCCCGCGAACCGCGAGCAGTACGAGACCTTCTACGGCAGCGCACACGACCGACTTCTCCAGGTGATCGCTGAAGGCCTGGGAAAGACCGCCGAGGATCTCAGCGTACTCATGGACGGACACGTCCTGCCCGCCGAACAGGCGGTGAGCCACGGCTGGATGACGCAGGCTGCAACCGTGCACGAGGTTGTGCGCGACCTCGAGAAAGAGCACAAGGAGAAGTACCGGGCGACGAAACTCCATGGCCGTGTCGGTCGGCGTGGCAAGAGAGTCGCCGTTCTGTTTCTCGACGGCGCCATCTGCGACGGCGAATCCCGCCGGGATCCCGTCCTCGGCCGCTGCGTGGGCGACAGAAGCTTCGTACGTGAAATCCGGGCTCTGGCGGACGATAAGCGCACGAGGGCCGTCGTG
>JAAAOH010000212.1 GCA_009908925.1 Spirochaetota bacterium
CATCGGCTTCATGTACAAAGACTACCATCCCGCCGTGCTTCGGGCCCTCGCGCGGGTCTCGCAGGCGGCGGCGGAGCACGGAACCCCGATTTCGATGTGCGGAGATGCCGCCGCGGACCCGGCAATGCTCGATTTCTTTCTCGGTGTGGGTTTCCGGGTCTTCAGCGTCGAGCCGGCACAGATACCCGATATGAAGCGTTCCCTTCCCGGAAAGTCGCTCGCTGACGCGCAACGCGTGGCGCAGACTCTGCTGGGGATGGAAACAGTCGCCGAAGTGGAATCATTCCTTCACGGATCACGAGGATAGTCTCATGCCCCAGGACGACGCCCGCGCGCCGGGCGAGGTGCGCACATACGTAATTCGGAACACGAATATGAGTCCCCAGCGGCGGGAAGCCTATCGCAGGCTCTGCCCGATCTTCTGCATTCCATATGAGCCCCCGGGCCGCGATGTCCGTGCCGTGTTCGAGCAACCCGAGGCTCCCCTGATTCTCGAAATCGGGTTCGGGATGGGATATGCCACAGTGGAGCTCGCCGAACGGAATCCGGGGGTGAACTACCTCGGCGTTGAGGTGCACAAGCCAGGCGTTGCGCGGGTGCTGCGCCAGATCGAGAAGCGCGAAATCTCCAATCTCCGCCTCGTGCATCACGACGCGGTCGAGGTGATCAGAGACATGATAGCCGATGAGACCTTCGACGGGTGTCACATCTTCTTCCCCGATCCCTGGCCGAAGAAACGGCATCAGAAGCGCAGGCTCGTGCAACCAGGCTTCCCGCCGTTTCTCGCGCGCGTGCTGCGGCCCGGAGCCTACGTCTACCTGGTCACCGACTGGGAGGAGTACGCGCACCAGATGCTCGAGGTTTTCGAAGCGGCTGCGGAGTTCGAGAATCGCCATGAGGGATTTGCCCCGCGGCAGGAATGGCGGCCACGCACGCCGTTCGAAGAGAAGGGGCTTGCCAAGGATCATCAGATTCACGAGCTGTACTTCACGAAGAAGGTGCCGGTGGTGTAGGCTGACGGAAACTCGGACGAGAGGTCACCATGAGCGAGCACAGCGTTCAGTTTCTCGATACACATGCGCCGCTGGCGCAGAATCAGAACATCATCAGCCCGGAAGAGCACAAACGCTACAAGACCAAGCGCGGTCTTCGAAACGAAGACGGGACAGGCGTGCTCATCGGCCTGACCGAGATAGGCGATGTGCACGGATACATCATCGACGAGCTGGAGAAGATCCCCGTCGAGGGGCGCCTGACCTACCGTGGCGTCGACGTCTCCGACATCGTCGACGGGTTCCAGCAGGACGGGCGGTTCGGCTTCGAGGAGGTCGCGTACCTTCTTCTTTTCGGTGAGCTCCCGAGTGAAACGGAGCTCTCGGATTTTCGGGCCGTGCTCGGCGCGGGGCGCACACTGCCAAATGGATTCACCGAGGATATGATTCTGCGGGCCCCGAGCTCGGACATCATGAATAAGCTCGCCCGCTCGGTGCTGGCCGCCTACTCATACGACGACAACGCCGAGGATACATCGGTTCGAAACGTGCTTCGACAGGTCGTCGATCTCATTGCACGGTTTCCCACGCTGGTGGCCTACGGATATCAGGCAAAGCGCCACTACTATCATAACGAGAGCCTCTACATTCATTCGCCGGAGCCGGAGCTTTCCACCGCGGAGAACCTCCTGCAGCTCGTACGCCCTCACCGGGACTACACCAAGCTCGAGGCCGAAACCCTCGACCTCGCCCTCGTGCTGCACGCCGAGCACGGCGGCGGCAACAACTCTTCGTTTTCGGTGCACGTCGTCTCCTCGGCCGCAACGGATACCTACTCCGCAATTGCGACTGCCTGCGGCTCGCTCAAGGGGCCCAAGCACGGCGGTGCGAGCGGCCGCGTGGCCACGATGATGGAAGCGGTCATGAACGGCGTCGGGAAGTGGGATGATGAGGAAGAGATCGGGAACTATCTGACCCGTATCGCGAAAAAAGAGACCGGCGACGGAACCGGCCTCATCTACGGGATGGGTCATGCGGTGTACACGCTGTCCGACCCGCGCGCGGTGCTGTTGAAGGAAAAGGCACGGGAGCTTGCGGCTGCGAAGGGCTACACGGAGCAGCTCGCCCTCTATGAGCGTGTGGAGGAGCTGACCCCGGGAGTGCTCCGTGAGGTTCGAGGGCGCACCGAGCCAATCTCCGCAAACGTCGACTTTTACTCCGGCCTCGTCTACGAGATGCTGAACATCCCGCGGGATCTCTACGTGCCGATCTTCGCCGTCTCGCGCGTGGCGGGCTGGTCGGCCCACCTCATCGAGGAGATCGTCAGCGGCGGGCGCATCATGCGGCCGGCATACAAGAACATCCTGGGCCGGCGCGACTACGTGCCGATGAACGAGCGGCGGTAGCGCCGCGGCCGCCCTGCACGTATAGGTCCTGCGGCCACGGGGTGCCGCGGCCACTGGGGCGCGGCGCGAGTTCCGCTGTCGGCCGGCACGCGGCCTGACGCTTTTCCTATCAGGCCTCGGCTTTCTCCGCCTCCGCCTGCTTGATGACTTCGTCGGCGATGCGCCCGGAAATCGGGTCGTAGTGGCTGAACTCCATCTCGAAGCCGCCGGTGCCGGAGGTGATCGACCGCAGGTCGATGGCGTAGCGCAGGAGTTCCGCCTGCGGGACCTGGGCCTTAATGACGATGAAGCCGCCGCCGAGCTGCTCCTGCCCCTGTACACGGCCGCGCCGCGCGGTGAGGTCGGAAAGCACATCGCCGAGGTACTGCTCCTCGATGAACACTTCGAGGTGCATCACCGGCTCGAGAAGGGTCGGCTTCGCTTTCTGCACGGCTTCTTTGAGTGCGCCCTTCGCGGCCATCTTAAACGCCATTTCGGAGGAGTCCACCGGGTGCTCTTTGCCGTCGAGCAGCTGAACGCCGATGTCAACGGCGGGGTAGCCGGCGACAAAGCCCTCCTGCATGCCCTCCTGAAGGCCCTTCTCGATACCGGGAATGTAGCCCTTTGATACGGCCATGCCCCGGATCATGTTCTCGAAGGAGTAC
>JAAAOH010000364.1 GCA_009908925.1 Spirochaetota bacterium
ACGATGCACTCGGAACGCTTCGAGATACCGCCGGAAACCGCCGAGGCCGTCAACAGCGCACGGGCGGAGGGAAGGCCGGTCGTCGCGGTCGGGACGACGAGCGTGCGTGCCCTCGAGAGCGCGGCGGGGGAGACGGGCGAGACCAGCGCAGCGGGGGAGACGGGCGACAGGGGCGGGGCCGCGGGGTCCGGCAGCGTTGCAGGCGCGGCGCACATCGAGCCCGGAATGCGTGAGACGAACATCTTCATCTATCCGGGATACAGGTTCCGCTGCGTGGATTCGCTCTTCACGAACTTCCACACGCCCGAGTCCACGCTGCTCATGCTCGTTTCTGCATTCGCCGGCCGGGAGCGGATTCTCGAGACTTACCGGGAGGCGGTAGCGGAGCGTTACCGGTTTTTCTCCTACGGCGACGCGATGCTCATTCAGTAGGTGTTCTCGTCCATGGCCTCGAACTCCGCGCGCACCGCTCGGAGGCGCTGGAGATGGCGGCCGATGATGGCTTCGTAGTCGAGCTCGCCGGTCTCGATGCGGTGGTTCTCATCGGCCCAGTTCTGTATCTCCTCGAGGTGCACGAACTGCAGCTGCCAGGCCTCCTCGCTCCAGCGGAGCGCTTCCTGCCAGTAGGAGAGGGCGACCTCGAACAGCGATTCGGCACGCTCGAGACTTTCCAGGTTATCGTCACGCCACGGCGCATTGTAGAAGTAGGCGACCTGCTTGTTGTATTTGCTCGCCCATCGGAGGTGGAGCTCCACGAGCTTCAGGTTCACATGCATCATGAAGAGGTTGCGGTAGCGCTCCCACTGCGTCTTGTTCTCGATCTCCGCGAGCGCGTACAGCGGATTTGCGAAGTCGGCCTCGAGGGCCATCTGCAGCCACTTCACGTTTTCGGCGATGCGCTCAGGGTACTGGTAGAACTGCACGTGGTAGAGCTCATACAGCTGTTCTTTGTAGATCAGCCGGTATGCGCTGAGGCTGTCGGCAGCGAGAAAGAGTACGAGTGCGATTACGAGCAGTCGCTTCACACTCAGTTTATCGGCGTGATGCCGAGTTGTTTCCAGATTTGCTCCGATATATCTTGTGGAGACGCGGAACCGTCTACAATGTGCACCTGCATGTCGCCGCCGCTGAAGTCGTCGATAGCCTTCGCGTAGCGATCATAGACGGCGCGCTGAAACTCGAGGTTCTCGAAGATTTCGGCGGCCGGCCGGCTGCGGCGCCGGTCCTCGGTCATCTCGGGGGAGACATCGACGTACACGAGATGCTTCGGTAGCGGGAACCGTCGGTTGAGCTCGTAGACCAGGGAGTAATCGCACTGAACGGTCTGATAGGCAAGGGAGGAAAAGAGATAGCGGTCACAGACGACCCAGCCGTCCTCGAGGGCCCGGATTATGCCGTGCGCAGGGTCATAGAGGTGCTCATGTCGGTCGGCAGCGTAGAGCATAGCCAGCGCCTCCGGCGTCGTCTCGATGCGCCCGGCAAGGACGTCACGGATGAGCGTGCCGATGTTGCCACGAGTAGGCTCCGAGGTGGCAAGCACCCGGTGTCCGGCGCGATCGAGCCGCTCGGTCAGTAGCGACGCCTGTGTCGTTGTGCCCGCCCCGTCGAGGCCTTCGAGCACGACGAAGGAGTCTAATAGCTCCAATCTAATGATCTCCTGCTATGGTAGGATGGTGCGTGTGATGTTATATTTAAACTTGAACTTTGTCACGCCGACGCCTTCGGCGATGGGACACCTCGGTTGAACGCAAATCCGGCCCCGCATCGCATACATCTCTCCGAGATCCTCGTCATTGTGACGCTTGCGCTGCTCACCGCCGTGCTTTTCGGTCCGGTGCAGTCGTTCTTCAACGCCCGCATGGAAGAGTTCAAGCAGGAGATGATCACCGAGCTCGAGGATCGTGTCGGCCGCAGCATCAGTTACAGCTCGATATCGCCCTCGGTACTGCGGGCGGTGGAGATCCGAGGACTCGTCATAAACGGCAATACGGATGAGCGGGACGCCCTCGTGGAGATAGAGCGACTGAGGCTTTTCTACCGGCCGCTGAGGCTTCTGCTCGGGCGTTCCGATGCAGCTGCGGCGGAGCTCCGGATCGAGGACACCGACTTCCATATCGATCGGCGACGGGACGAGGACGTCATCCGCCTCATACGCCGCGTCACCACCGGTTCCGACGGAACCGATTCCGACCGCGGGGACAGACCCGTCTTCGAGCTCAGTGGCCGAAACGTCAGTATCACCTATCAGGACGCGAACAGGCTCTATGAGGTCGACGACGTCTTCTTCCAGAGTACGATCACCGAAGACGAGGTCGCTGTCGAATGGGAAAGTACGGTCTCAGCCCGCCTGGGAGATGCGGAGGGCTCGGTGAGCGAGATCCGGGGCAGGGTAAAGCTGCAGGGCTCCGTGCAACCCGACACCAACGAAGCCCACCTGCGTGTAGCACTGCCATGGGTTACCACCCCTGTTTTTCGCGTGCGAAACCAGAGCTTCGATTTTGCCTATGATGACTCCGGTGCGGCTATCCATAAGCTGCAGAACAACGATCCCGTTGATCTCACCATCAGGACCGATGCCGACTTCGATCAGCTGCAGCTCGAGCTTCTCGCCGAGAGCTTTGTTCCGCAGGACATTATGAGCCTGCGGGGCCCCCTCTCCCCCTTCAATCCATGGTTGCTCGGTGAGATGAGCGGGGAGGCACAGCTCTCCTATAGCCGGCGCAGCGGCGCGCTCTCCTACAGCGCCGATCTCAGCGGGCGCACGAATAATCGTGACCTCCCCGAGCAGGTGTCCCTGGATGTCCGTGTGACGGGAGACGAAACTGCCGCCGACGTGGAAGAGCTTTCCGTTCGACCGGATCGGGGAGAGCTCAGATTCTCGGGCAGCCTGGCCTTTCCCGATCTCGTTCCCACCGGTGCGGTGAGTCTGTTCGGTTTCAGCTATGGCCCGGTGTCCTCGCCGCTTTCGGGGGTGTTGCGGGTATCCGGAACGGACTCGGGCGGTATTGCCGCCCGCTCCTCACGACTGTCCTATGGCCGGGTCGTGATTCACGATGTCGAGCTCGCAGCAGATACCGCAGCGCAGGCGGCCACCTCCTACGAGGCCTCGCTGTCTTTCGATGAGGACGGCACGAGTGCGGTAACACTGTCGGGCTCCGCCGAGGAGGGGCAGCGAGCCTCCGCCATGGTGCGGCTTGTCCGCGTACCGGCACTCAGCGTGTACGATATCGCCGGAGAGCTCGTCGAGGTGCCGGCCGAACCGCGGGAGGCGCTCGAATCGGTAGTGCTCGACGCGCGCGCGGATCTCACAATGGAAGACGGCGCCTATGAGGTCGAGGTTCCTTACGTCTCAGCGCAGGACCTCGACGACCGGTCACGGTTCATCTCTTTCGGCCTCTCGCGAACTGAACGCAGCTTCGAGATCCGGCATCTGAGCGCGGGATTCGGTGGACAGCGACTCCGCGGCAGGCTTGCCGCCGACGTGGAATCGAGCGACCGAATTGACTTCGACAGCGAGCTGTCGGTCAACGGGAGAGAGTACGTGCTCGAAGGGGTGTACCGTCCCGGGCGGAGTGTGGACCTCAGCGTGGCACAGGGTCTCGATGCTCAGGTGTATTTCAATCGCTCGGGAGAGGTTGTCTTCGCGGCACGCGCGAATGAGGTGCCGCTGCCGTCGGCAGATGCATCACGCACGTTGTCTTTTCGCGTCGGTGGATCGTTTTTCAGTCTCGCCCAGTGGACGGCTCGCGTCGAGGAGCTTACGGTGAGGAACCCTACCGGGGCCGGCTCGGCGCTGTCACTCGCAGCGGAGGCGGGTCCCGACGGCGGCACGATTTCGCGCTTTGCCTACCGCGACGGCGTATCGCGGCTCAAGGGTGAAGGTGCGATCGAGTTTGCCGACAACGTGTCGCCCCGCCTCACCCTCGACGCGGCAACGCCCGACGGCAATGAGCGTTACGAGCTCTCCCTCGTGTATGAGAACGGCTCCCTCAACGGTACTGTGGCGGTCACACAGTCGCCCCTACGGCGCATAAGCGGGGATCCCATCCGCGGCAGCCTCGACGCCACGGTTGACCTCGAGACACTTCTCGCCGACCCCCGAGTAACGGTACAGTTCGAGACTCAGGACGCCACATTCAACGCCGATTCCATTTCCGCACAGGGGACACTTCGTGTAACCGAGCGGGCGCTGGTGATGAACCGCGTGAATCTGCGGTATCTGACCAGAACCGTGTCCGACGCACGGGGAACGCTCGATCTCGAAACCGGGGAGATGACCCTGAGCGCCTCGATCGAGAACCAGGAAACCGACGAAGACTCCCGGGTAAAGGCGCTCATCCGGGCGGCGTTCGCGGCGCCCGCGCTTCCACTGTCTGTCAGCGCGGTTGCCACAACGCCCTTCGATGCGGTTGTTCGCCTCTCCGGTATCGACTTCCCCGAGGGAAGGGAGGAGCCCTGGGAGTTCCAGGTCGAGCGCAGCCTCGGGGAGCTGACCGTGGCCGGCGGGCCGGATGATTCGATCGCCGCGCGGGTCGCCACCGGCGGTGAGTTCCGCGTTGAGGTGAGGGATCCCCTGCCGATACGGTTTCTGGCCGCGGGCGTTCTAACCGCAGGCGAGATCGAGGCAAACGTCACCAACGTTTTCCTCGACGTCGCCGAGTTCGGAGCGCCGGTTGAGGGGGAGACCATCAGCCTCGTCGGCGGTAGGTTCTCCGGCGCAATCCGTGTCGTTGGTCCGGTAAACGATCCTGACTTCTACGGTACACTCGAGGCCACCGGCGTCGAGAGCAGGATAGATTTCATCGCCGAGAGAATCGGGCCGGCGAGCACCTTCGTCGTCTTCCAGGAAAAAATCGTAGAGATCAACCGTTTTCGCGTTCCGGCCGGAGAGGGCACCGGGATTGTCGCGGGCACGCTTATCCTCAACCGTTGGGCACCGGAAGAGTTCCGACTGCGTATTGAGATACCCGATGATCCCGGCATACGAGTGGCGTACAACTTCGGCGGCCTCTACGTGGACGGCTACGGCCGCGGAGACCTGAAGATACAAGGTGCCCCCGGGCGGGTCGACGTATCCGGCAGTATTCTCGTTGACCAGACGTCTCTGACACTTGCGGAGCAGGTTGAGCGGCCGGAGAAGAGCCGGCGCAATGTGACCACGGTGGACCTGAACTTCGAAACTGCCGGGCCCACCGAGTTTCTGTGGCCGAATCAGGAGTTTCCGGTGCTGCGGGCACTGGCGGAGCGGGGCGAAGAGGTTCGTCTGACCTATGCCAGCGATACGGGTAGTTTTTCCCTTCGCGGTCGGATGAACGTGCAGGCCGGCGAGATCTACTACTTCGACCGAAGCTTCTACATCCGCGAAGGCCGAATCATCTTCAACGAGGACGAGGACGACTTCGACCCCCGTCTCGCCGTACGCGCGGAAATCCGGGAGATCTCAGCTCAGGGGCCCGTGCGGGTCTTTCTTATCGTGGACGAGGAACGCCTGAGCTCATTCACGCCCCGCTTCGAATCCAGTCCGCCGCTGACCGACACCGAGCTTATCGCACTGCTAGGGGGGAACCTGCTGAACCAGGAGGGACAGGACGATCTCGATTTCTCCCAGGCCGTGCTGCTGACGAGCGACCTCGTTACGCAGTTCGGCGTTATCAATCGTTTCGAGCGGTCCGTGCGCGACGCGCTGGGCCTCGATCTATTCAGTGTGCGGACACAACTGTTCCAGAATCTGGTACTCGGATCCATTCCGCAGCCCGAGTACCCTCTTGACAACACCTCTCCATCTCTTGGACAGTACTTTGAAAATACGGCGGTGTTTTTGGGAAAGTACCTGGGTCCCGAACTGTTCATGGAGCTGCTGTTCAGCATGCGCTCGCGCAGCCCCTTCGAACCGGTCCCTGAAGGCGAGGGGCCCGTGGAGTTCGAAGCGGAACTGGGGCTCGAGTGGCAGACGCCGCTCTTTCTTCTGCAGTGGCGCTTTTTCCCGAGCAATCCCGAGACACTGTTCGTCACAGACAATCAAATCGAGTTCTCCTGGGAGTTTTCTTACTGATAGGCCCCGTCGGCAGTGATAGACTTCGCGGAGAGAAACGGTACTGGAGTACGCATTGGGATCTGGCATGCGAAACCTCGGCTGGGTGATCGCTCTACTGCTGGCGCTGCACGTAGCGCCGGCAATCGCACAGGACGCACCTGCCGAGGACGACGGCGAGTGGTATCAGGACGAGACTATTGTCGATGTCACCTTCGAGGGGCTCGACACGGTCTCTGAGAACGAGCTGAGAGGGATCACAGAGCAGTACATCGGGGAAGAGTTCACCGACTCCCGGTTCCTCGACCTCCAGCGTCGCCTCTATGCCCTCGACTACTTCGAGCGCGTGGTTCCCGAGGCTGTGCGCCCGCCAAACGGCCGGGACGGTGTCATCATCAAGTTCACCGTGGAGGAGCGCCCGACCATCCGCGAAGTGGTGTACCGGGGTAACCGGAACGTACGTGACCGTCCCCTTCGCGACGCTGTCGTGCTGACCGAGGGTGACTTCGTGACCGGTGCCAGGATTCGCGCGGACGAAGAGGCCATACGTGGCGTTTATCTCGAGCGGGGATTCCCCGACGTCGAAGTCTCCGGAGAAACAGTGCCGGTAGAGGACGCCAACCTGGTGGACGTAGAGTTCACCATCGACGAAGGGAACCAGGTCACCATTCGTGAGATCCGGTTTTCGGGCAATACCTTCGCGTCCGACAGCACCCTCCGGGGCACGATGCAGAGCAAGGAACAGTCCCTGTTCAACCGGGGTCGCTTTCAGGAGTCCCAGCTCGAGCAGGATCGGAACAGACTCGAGCGTTACTACCGCGAACGCGGTTTCGTCGATGCGGAGGTCGTGGAGGTGAATCGCGAGTTCGAGCGCGATGAGGACGAGGAGCAGGTCTACCTTACGCTCACCATTTTCATCGAAGAGGGAGAGCAGTACACCTTCGGCGGAGTCTCCTTCGAGGGAAACGCGATCTTCACCGACGAAGAGCTTGGAGAAGAGATTAGCCTCGAAGAAGGTGAAGTCCTCGACCTCAACCAGTTTCAGGCGGACTTTCAGTCGGTTGCGGACCTGTACTATCAGAACGGCTATATCTTCAACACGATCAATCGCAACGAGGTGCGCGACGAGGACGATAACGTCATCAGCTACGAAGTGGAGATCGTCGAGCGCGGGCGTGCGCACATCGAGAACATCATCATTCGGGGCAACGACAAGACCAAGGATCACGTCATAACTCGCGAGCTGCCCCTCGAGGTCGGCGACGTCTTCAGCGCGACGCGTATCCGGCGTGGCATCCGCAACCTCGCGAATCTGCAATACTTCTCCAACATCACCCCCGAAACGCCGCAGGGCAGTGCGGAAGGGCTGATGGACCTCATCGTCAACGTCGAGGAAGGCAATACCGCGGATATCCGTTTCGGCGTAGCCTTCGGCGGCGGCACCGACTTCCCCGTCTCCGCCCAGGTCAGCTGGCAGGACCGAAACTTCCTCGGGCGCGGGCAGAACATTGGCGTGCAGGGCACCTTCTCGCCGATCGATCAGCGGGTGTCCTTCAATTTCCGCGAGCCGTGGCTCTTCGGCGAGCAGTGGTCGGGCGGCCTCGATTTCACGGTGAGCCGCACGCTCAACCGCAACGTCCGGCAGGACCTCCTCTCTCCCCGCTTCGACGAGGAAGACGAGGATGCGGTGCCGGATCCCTACACCGGTGAGTACGTGTTCAGCGAGGATACGACTTACGACGGAACGGACTACGAAGCAGGCGACAGCGTCCCGGACGATCTGGCCAACCCGAGCAGCAGCCAGATAAACGATAACGACCTGGTCACCGACTACGAGTACGCCGGCGGCGTCACCGCGGCAATACCCGAAGAATACCTGATGCAGTATACCGAGTGGAGCATGAGCCTCGGGGCAAACACCGGGTACCGCTTTCCGACGCAACTCGGACGCGTGAGTGTCGGTACGGGACTTCGAACCTCCCTCGACTACATCACCTACGACCAGAGCCTCTATCGGCCCTTCGATCCGGAAGTTCGCGATAACTTCGAGCGGTGGCAGTTCGTGAACAGCTGGTCGGCCAACAGCGCTCTCGACACTCGCGATCTGGTGATAAGCCCCTCCTCGGGCTACTACCTGAGCCAGCGGGCAACATTTACCGGTGGTCCGCTCTTCGGCGTGCGGCACTTCATCCGCACCGACAGCAAGGGCCAGTTCTTCCAGACGCTGTGGGACTTCCCGGTGTTCTCCAACTGGAACTGGAAGATGGTTCTGGGGCTCAACTCCGAGATTTCCTTCATTTTTCCGCAGTTCTGGGTTCCCGAGGAGTACCGCGACAGACCACAGCCGGTTGCCACGACCTCGAATCTGCTCTTCATTGACGGCATGTTCAACGCCCGTGGCTGGGATCGGCGCGTGGACGGAGAGGCCCTGTGGTACAATTGGCTGGAGTTTAGGATGCCGCTTGCCGAGCAGGTGATCTGGTGGGATCAGTTCTTTGACGCTGCAGCCCTGTGGCAGAATCGCGATGATATGGGAGAGCTCGGCGTCGAGAACATGCTGTTCAGCTTCGGTACCGGGTTCCGCTTCACCATTCCGCAGTTTCCGATTCGGATTTACCTGGCGCGACGCTTCACCATCGAGGACGGGGATATCGTCTGGCAGACCGGGGGCCTGTTCAATCCGGACAACGAACAGGGCCGGGGTATGGAGTTCGTATTCTCGATCGGGACCGAGTTGTTCTGAGCGACATGAGGGAATGAGATGAAACGTGTATCGATACTTGCAGTCGGATTCCTCCTGGTGTTTGCTGCCGCTCTCAGCGCGGAGCAGCTGACGACGGTTGGAATCATCGATATTTCGAGGGTCTACAACTCGTTTTACCGCGATTCTCAGTCGGTGCGGGAGCTCGAGGAGCTGCGACAGCGCTACCAGGCCGAAATCGATCGGGAAGTTGATGAGCTGGAAAATCTCCAGGACGACCTCGCGCGCGCAGAGGATCAGGGAAACGAGTCGCGCATTGAACAGCTCGAATCCCGTGTCAGCCGACAGCGAAGCTACGTGGAGGACCTGACCCGCCGCCGTCGCTCGCAGCTGCAGCAGCGGCAGCAGAACCTCGTCTCCGACGATTTCCTCAATCGCCTTCAGCAGGCCATCGAGTACGTTGCCGAGGCAGAGGGGTATACGGTGGTCATCCGCACCGACCAGGAGGGCCTTCAGTGGTGGAGTCCGACCGTCGATATCAGTGACCGCGTCCTCCAACGCCTCCGACAGTCGGGAGGCTGACGCGGGCGCCGCCTGCAGCACGATACGCGATGTCGGATTCCACACCGATGATGCAACAGTACGCTCGCATGAAACGGGCCCACCGTGATGCGGTGCTGTTCTTCCGACTCGGTGACTTCTACGAAATGTTCAAGGGGGACGCCGAAGAGGTCTCCCGTCTGCTCGGCCTGACGCTCACCCAGCGGAACGGGGTGCCGATGTGCGGCATCCCATATCATGCAGCACACGGCTATATCGCGCGACTCATCCAGGCCGGCAAAAAGGTTGCGATCTGTGAGCAAACCCATGTCCCCGAGTCGGGGAAGGGGCTTGCCGACCGCGAGGTGACCGAGATCATCACCCCGGGGACGGTGACCGAGGAGGACTACCTCGAGGCCGGTCGCAACAACTACCTCGTGGCAATCGCCGCCTCGCGCGGGTATCTGACCGAGGCCTACATCGACCTTTCCACCGGTGAGTTCGAAACGACGCTCTTTCCGCTCGAGCGCGCGCGGGAACGGATGCGGCAGGAGCTTGCCCGCCTGCAGCCGCGGGAGGTGCTCGTACAGGAGACTCTTCTCGAGGAACATCCGGAGCTCGCGACGACCCTCGAGGAGCGCGACGGCCTCGTTCTCAACCGGTTCCCCGACTGGAGTTTCGACCTGCAGGCCGGGAGGGAGCGCCTGCTCGAGTTGCTCGGAGTCGCGAATCTCAAGGGCTTCGGCATCGACGACGATAGTGAGGAGCTCGTCCCCGTGGGTGTCCTCCTCGATTACGTGGAGGATACCGCCCGCAGTCTCATCCCGCATATCAGGGGGGTCTCACCGTACCGCGACAGCGAGCATGTGGTGCTCGACGAGGCGACCCAGCGCAACCTCGAGATCGTTCAGAACATGACCGAGGGAAGTCGGCGCTACACGCTGCTCTCGGTCGTTGACTACACCCGCACGGCCATGGGGGCGAGGACCCTGAGAAAGTGGCTGCTGAACCCCCTCAAAGATAAGACCGCCATCGAAGCGCGCCACGACCGGGTGGACGCCCTCTACCACAGCCAGATGCTCCTGTCGAACCTCAGAGACCGGCTCGGGCGAATACTCGACATCGAACGGTTGGTTGCGCGCGTGGGGCTCGACAAGGCACACGGAAAGGACCTGGTAGCCATTCGGAACTCTCTCGAAGCCGCCCTGGATCTCGAAGGGCTGGTACCCCCGGAGTTGCTCGACGGTGAGTCGGTTGCGGGGACGTCGGTGGATCGCGAAGAGCTCGCGGGGCTCGGCCGGGTTCTCGCGCGCGGCCTCCTCGACTCCCCGTCAATTCTCCTGACCGATGGAAACATCATACGCGAGGGCTACGATGAGAAGCTGGACGAGCTCAAAGGCCTCCTCTCCAACAGTCGCTCCTATCTCGACGCCTACCTCGAGGAAGAGCGCGCGGCAAGCGGCATCGGGTCTCTGAAGATCAAGTACAACAAGGTGCTCGGCTACTTCTTCGAAGTGACAAAGACTCACGTGCAGAAAATACCGGAGCACTTCGTGCGGCGACAGTCACTGGTCAACGCGGAGCGCTACAGCACCGAGCGGCTCGCGGAGCTCGAGTCCCGGCTAAACTCGGCCTCCGATCAGATTGTCGAGCTCGAGCGCAGGCTCTTTCTCGAGCTTCGCGCATTGGTGAAAAAGCAGATTCCGCGATTGCTTGCAGTCTGCGATGCTATTGCCGCGCTCGACTGCTATCATTCATTTGCCTGGGCTGCGACACGGAACGGCTACGTGCGCCCGCGGGTTTCGGAGTCGGATACCATTTCGATCCGCGGGGGAAGGCATCCCGTCGTGGAAACCCACCTGCCGCCGGGCAGCTTCGTGCCGAACTCGCTCGAACTCGACGGGAATACCCAGGGATTCGCGCTCATCACCGGACCGAATATGGCAGGGAAGTCGACTTTCCTCCGCCAGACCGCGCTCATCGTACTCCTCGCTCAGGCCGGTAGCTTCGTCCCCGCCGACGATGCGGAGATCGGGCTCACCGACCGCATCTTCTGCCGGGTCGGTGCCTCGGACAATCTCGCACGAGGTGAGTCCACGTTTCTCGTGGAGATGAACGAGACCGCGAACATCCTTCGAAACGCGTCCCGGCACAGTCTCATCATCATGGATGAGGTCGGACGAGGGACGAGCACGAATGACGGACTTGCCATTGCGCGTGCGGTGACCGAGCATATCCTCGATGTCCTGCAGGCGCGGACCCTCTTTGCCACCCATTACCACGAGCTCACTTCCCTCGACCACGCGCGGCTCGTAAACCTTTCGCTGCGGATAGCCGAGGAGGAGGGGCGCATCGTGTTTCTAAAGAAGGTGACCGAAGGGCCGTCCAACAATTCCTACGGGATCCACGTGGCCCGCCTGGCGGGGCTGCCCGAGGCGGTGCTGGATCGAGCCGAGGCCGTACTTGCGGGCATACTTGCCGGCAGAGACGGGACCGACACCACGGTCTCCACCGCGTTATCCGGCGCAGGTGTGACGGCGGGTTCGCCGGCGAATCCGGCTGTCGGAAAACCAGGTGGTCAGAACAGCCTTTTCGATCCGGCCGAGCTCATCGAGCGCGAGGTACGGTCGGTGAAGGTAGATGAAACGACACCGCTCGAGGCGCTCGAGCTCATCTCGCGCTGGCAGCGTCAGCTGGATTCTGATTAGCCGGGGCCGCGCCGCGCCGATGTGCCGGCGCAGTGGCGCGTATTGCGGCCACGCCCGAGGGGCGGCAGGGGAGCGGCCGGGTCACGCAGGGGCGAGTAGCGACAGCAGGATGAACGCCCCCATCGCGAGTGAACCGACGATGCCCGAGACGACGAGCCGCCAGAAGACGAGCTGCCCGATAGTCTGCAGGATCCAGGTGACGACGTAGACGAGGAAAAGGGGGGCGGCGGGGATATCCGGGCTGTAGAACAGAAGCGACACAACCGTGCCGGCTGCGAACCAACCTACGAAGTTCAGAATCGGTATGCCGAGGTAGGCGCCACCCTTGCGCCAGCGCCAGAAGTCCCACGACACCATCTGGGGGTCGAGAAAGAGATCCCAGGCCATGAAGGCCAGACCGGCAAGGACGGCCGGAAGGATCACGCCCGCGGGCCCGGCCAGCATCCTGCCGACTGACCAGGCCGGCGGGATCATCATCAGCCACGCCAATGGAATGATCACCGGCACGTGGCGGATCTGCGGTTGAAGTACGTCCGTGTAGTGATAGTCGCCGAAGGGCACGCCCGTACGGGACCCGACGAACTCGATTGCCCAACCGAAGAACGGTATGCCGATGACCGCGAGCGTCGCGCGCAGCGGATGAAGCGACTCAAAGAGAATGATCGCCACGAGAGTCGCCTGGAACAGGACGCCGAGAGAGATCCCGATGCGCTCGGCACCTTCGCCAAGGACCCATTTGATGACGGGGACGAGGATCATCACGATCACCCAGGCGCCGCCCATCACCATCGCCACGGGGGAGAGGTGAGTAAGCTCGTCGAGAAGTAGTTGAAGGGTAGTCACCATGGTGCGTCAGATCTTCCTGAAGATTTTGAGTTTTATCCAGGCCCGGATGAACGGCCACCAGGGCACCGTTGCCATGAGCTTGAGGTTCTCACCCCAGCCGTCTGCCTCGTCTAGAAAACGAAGAATCCGCGTCACCGGGTTTTTCTCGAAGAGACGCGTGAAGACGGTCTTTGCAAGCTCTCCGTGTCGATAAAGAATCTGCAATAGCATGGAATCGAAGAGCCGGTAGCGGGCCGGCGGATTGTTCCCGTGAAACGGATGCCCGCGGGTAAGCAGAGACTCCACGATGGCCTTTGAGTCCCGCTGCGTGCGGAAGAACGCGAACCCGGTGGAGGCCTTAACACGCCCGCCTTTCGTCCCCGTATACATGATTCGATTGCCGCCGCGTCGGGGGAAGGGCTGATCACTCATCGGAATCTTGCCGCTTTCCTCTTCAATGATGTCATAGTGATGGACGCCGAGGATGCCGGTTATGTAGCGCTGGAGCTCCGAGACATATTCCTCGTCGGGAAGCAGGTCGGCGGAGAAGAGGGTGTACTCGACCAGCGCCTCCGTGGCGCTGGTGGGCAGGATGTACATGAAGCGCATGACCCCGTGCTGCGGGACCCGAAAATCGAACAGCGTGGCGGCATCGGGATCGAACACCGGCTCCGCGGTCCGAATCGTCCATCCGGTGAAGTGCTGCCAGATGTAGTGATAGTTCACCCGATCGGGGCGAAACTCTCCCGGGAGAAAGAGACTGTCAAAGACCCAGTCCGCAGTATAGACATTGTCCCCGACTCGAACCTCGGCACGGTCATGTCCATCTCGAACCTCGTCCACGGTGGCGGTAAGGAAGTCGACGTTGGGCAGGGCATCGAGGACGGAGCGCGTGTGGCGATAGAAGTCGATACCGCGGATCATGTAGTAGGCGTAGGGGCTGAGCTCGAGACGGGACTCGAACCCCTCTCCGTGAAAATTGAAGGCTGGCCAGCTGCGGGAGATGATCTCAGGGTAGGGAGGTTCGTCCGCTGTCCAGAAACACCAGGTGCGGTCATTGTTCTGTTTCTGATCCAGATCTACGATGAGTATTCGCTTGTCTCTCAGGGGGCTGTGGGTAAGGTTGTAGGCCAGGCTCAGACCGGCCGCACCCCCGCCGGCCATGATAAAATCGTAATGGTGTTGCGACATACGTCCCTACTGTACCGCCGGCGATGCAAGACGGCAAGTACAATCAACAGACCGAAATTCTGCGTATCTCGGGGTATGAAACTCTCCGCACATCGACGAACACTTAGCGCCCGGGGGGACCCGCGCGCCCCGGGCGGCACCCGCGCCCCTGGCGCCTCTGTGGCCACCGTCGCGGCCGCGGTGCTCGACATGGTGTTCCCCCAGCACTGCGTCGCCTGCGGGAGGGCGGCCCCGGGAGACGTACCGCTGTGTGATTGGTGCCGCTCGTCCCTCCGGCCCCCTTGCGGCCTTCGCTGCGCGATCTGCGGCGTACCGCTCGTCTCCGAGCATGAGTGCTGCGTGCGCTGCCGCTCCAGGGAATTGCACTATGACCGCCACCGTTCTGTTTTCGCGTACGGTGGCGTGGCAAAGCAGCTCATCATCGCCTACAAGTTCGGCGGTCGAACCCGGCTTGCAGGGGTGCTGTGCAATCACCTGGTCCCGCTCATTCCGCGGTCTGCAGTGGTGGTGCCCGTACCTGCAAGTCGGCGCGGACGGCGGCGAAGAGGCTACGACCAGGTCCGGCGCCTTGCTGCCGAGCTCGAACGCCACCACGGCATTCCCGTCATGCCCGCGCTGACACGAAGGCCGGGGAGGGAACAGAAACGACTCGATTTCGACGAACGCAGCCGAAATCTCGCCGGCGCGGTCGAGCTCGCCCGTCGGGTGGCGGTCCCCCACCACGTGGTGCTGCTCGATGACGTATTTACCACGGGAGCGACGGTAAACGAGTGTGCGCGGGTACTGAGGGGGGCGGGAGCGGGTCGAATAGAGGCGGTCACGCTTGCCGCCGACTGATGCTGTTGTTATATTCGGCTCACTGTCCGAGATTGACACTCCCGCTTGAGTATTGCTAAAATCCAAATACACGTGAATGCAGCCGAGTGGTGGAGAGAGAGTCGTTCCGGCGACTCTCTTTTTGTAGGTAATGAAAGCAGTTGAAACGACCCCTGCCGAGCAGCGCCTCGCCGATGAGTTGAGACCGGTAATCGAGGGCCTCGGGTATCAGCTTGTAGAAATGCGGGCCAAACGCCTGAAAGACGGTTTTGCGGTCCATGTGGTGCTTCACCGTGCGGAAGGCATCACCGTCGACGATTGTGCCGAGGTGCACACGACGATCCTGCCCCGGATACAGATCATCGAAGACGAGCAGGATATCAACCTCGAGGTGAGCTCTCCCGGTATTGATCGCGTGTTGAAGTCGCCGGAAGAGTTCTCGGTATTTGTGGGGAAAGGAGCGCGTGTGCTGCAGGCCGCGGACGGACAATGGGTCGGGGGCATCATCTCCGCGTATACCGGAGAATTGGTAACGCTGAGTAGAGCCGGGACCGAACATACGATAGAAATCAGTGCGATCCAGAAAGCGAAGCTGGACGATACACAGGAGGTCGAGTAGGAACCATGGCTTCTGAATTGAGTGACGCAATCAGGCTCCTGGTACAGGAACGGGGGATCTCCGAAGACCTGATTCGGAAGACGATCGAGGAGTTTCTTCTCGCCGCATACAAGAAGAAGTTCGGGACGTCCGACAATGCCGTCGTGCAGTTCTCCGATGAGGACGGGGAGGTCACCCTTTTCGCCCAGAAGGAGATCGTGGACGAGGTGTACGACCCGGTCAGCGAGATCGAGCTCGTCGAGGCCAAAGAGTACGACGACGAGGCTGAAGTCGGCGACGAGCTTCTTATCGAGATAAATCCCCAGGAGTTTGATCGTGTCGCGGTGCAAAGCGCCAAGCAGAAGGCGCGGCAGACGCTGCGGGAAATCCAGAAGGACACCCTCTACTCCGAGTTCAGTGACAAAGTCGGCGAGATGATCATCGGGTATTATCAGCGCGAGCGAAACGGCAACATCTTCGTTGATCTCGGCAAAACCGAGGGCCTCATGCCCAAGCGCTATCAGTCGCCCCGGGAAACCTACCGGCCGAACGATCGAATCAAGGCCCTCATCTACGAGGTCAACAAGACGCCCACCGGCCTGCAGATCATTCTCTCGAGAACGCATACCGAGTTCGTCAAACGCGTTTTCGAGCTCGAGGTTCCCGAGATCTACGATCAGACGGTCTCCATTTTCAAGCTCGTACGAGAGCCCGGCTACAGGACGAAGATAGCAGTGTATTCCAACCGTGAGGACGTGGATCCTGTCGGCGCCTGTGTGGGCTTGCGGGGTGTGCGTATCCAGTCGATCGTGCGGGAGCTCGAGGGTGAGAAGGTTGATATTCTCAAGTATGAGAACGATCCGCGCACCTTCATCAAGAACGCCCTCTCACCGGCGGAGGTCAGTCACGTCGTCATTCTCGATGAGGCGAAGCGGCAGGCACTCGCGGTCGTCCCCGAGAATCAGCTGTCCCTCGCGATCGGGAAACAGGGACTCAACGTCCGCCTGGCCAACCGTCTCGCCGACTGGAATATCGACGTGAAGACGGAGGCACAGTTCGGAGAGATGGACATAGCCGCGGAGACCAAGCGGGCGGTGAGTGCGCTCTTCGGAGAGAGCATCGGCCCGGGAGAGGAAGAAGAGGAAATTACGCGAATTTCCGAGCTCCCCGGCATTACCGACTCCCTTGTGACCGCGCTCAAGGGCAATGGCCTCGAGTACATCGAAGACCTCGTCGCGTTGAGCGAGGAGGAGATGAATGCGCTCACCGGTCTCGATGAGAACGACGTAAAAGAGCTCCGGCAGACCATTGCGGAGAGCGTTGAGATCATCGAGGAGCAGGAAGAAGCCGCAGAGGCCGCCGGGGCCGAAGAGGCCGAGGAGGGCGAGGGCTCCGAGGAAGAGCCGTCCGAGGAAGAAGCGCCCGCCGCGGAGGAGGTCCCCGAGGACGAGCCGGCTGCAGAGGCGGAGGAAGCGCCCGAGCTGGCCGAGGTACCCGAGCAGCCTGAAGCGGAAACGGCGCCGGAGGCCGAGGTGGAGCCCGAAGCCGAG
Source organism: Spirochaetota bacterium (assembly GCA_009908925.1). Classification (GTDB taxonomy): domain Bacteria; phylum Spirochaetota; class Spirochaetia; order DSM-27196; family PWMO01; genus JAAAOH01. The sequence continues at coordinate 16,961 of JAAAOH010000364.1, forward strand.
GACGCTCCCGCGGAAGCCGAGGCACCCGAAACGGCCGCCACGGCGGAAGTAGACGCGGAAGCGGAAGAAGAGGAGGAGGAAGGCGACGAGATCACCTTTGTCTCCGAGCTTCCGAACATCTCGGACGAGCTGGTGGAAAAGCTCAAGGCGAACAACATCGAGGAAGTACTCGACCTCCTCGAGTTGAGCGAGGAACAACTCACGGAGCTGGAAGGCTTTAGCGCGGAAGATGTCGCGGAAGTGCGGCAGATCATTTCCGAGAATGTCGAGGTTATCGAGCAGGATGAAGAGGAAGAAGAATAGGTGCGCGTTGGGGCCTGGCTTTTTGTGCCTTTGATGTTTTCCTGCAAAGAT
>JAAAOH010000363.1 GCA_009908925.1 Spirochaetota bacterium
CCGCGGAGCGCTCAGCGGGAAAATGCGCGCACAGTGGAGGGACGTCGGGTTACCGTTGATGCGGGACCGCCGCCGGCGCTCCCCTTGTCGGTCGGTTTCAGTGTCACCAACCGGGCAACGGGCGAGCCGCTCGAAGTTCCCTACTCGGTCGACCTGCGACAGGGTGGACGGTGGGTGGAGCTGACCTCCGAGCTCCGTGAGGAGCTCACCACCGGCCAGGTGCACCGCTTCCGTATCACCGCCGAGGACTTTTTCGCCGAGGAGTACGGACTGCTCGTCGAGTCGTATCAGACTGATCTCTCGGTCATGGCCGACCTGACCCCCTACCCCGCGGCCGTGCGCCTCGAGGGTGCGGCCGCCGGCAGCACCCTCCGCGTCGACGACGCCGAGCGCTATCTGCGCGGCGGGCGAAGAGCTTCCCTGCAGCCGGTGCCGCAGCCCGACGGCGAACCCATAGAGCTGCGCCTGATGCCGGGAGAGCGCCGGGTTACCCTGCGTCGCGGAGGCGCCTCGGCCTCTGCAACACTTCGGCTCTCCCCCCTCGACCGTCGCGTGCTCGCCGTGCGCAACGATGAGGAGACCGAGTCACTGAGTATAGAGCGCGTGGAGGCAACAACAGACCCCGCCCTCGCGGAGGAGGAACAATGACAACGACCATCCGACGGCTGATCATCGTGAGCCTCGGGCTGCTGGCAGGTCTGGCAGCCTGGCCCATCATGGAAACACTCGTCCGACTTCAGGCCGGGTTTCCGTCCGTTTTGTCCTTCACCGTATTGTCGGGAGCTCTCTTCGGACTCGTATTCGGCGCCTTCTTCGGCTCCGCGGAGGGTCTCATCTCCGGAAACACCCGCCGTATTCGCCAGGCAATGCTCGTGGGTGGAGGCACCGGCCTTCTCGGCGGCATTGTCGGATTCCTGGTGGGTCAGGCGGCGCTCTTCGTTCTCGGCGAGATGGTATTCGGCCGCGCACGCGAGATTACCTTCATCGGCCTCCCGCTCGCGCGGGCGGTCGGCTGGGCGCTTCTCGGGGTCTTCGTCGGTGCGGCGGAGGGGTTTCGCGCGCGCTCGCGTCTGAAGATCGGGATGGGGGTTGCCGGGGGGCTCATCGGCGGCATCCTCGGCGGAGCCGCAATCGAGTATGCCCGCTTCGTCCTTCCGGGCCTTGCCCTTGCGCGGCTCGTCGGTCTGCTACTCTTCGGGCTCCTCATCGCCCTCGCCTACGCCCTCATCGAGCAACGCCTCTCCCACGGCGCGCTCCGCATCCTCAACGGAGGCCGCAAGGGCACGGAGTTCATACTGAATCAGCAGCGGTTCACCGTCGGCTCCTCGCCGGCAAGTGATATCATCCTCACCGGCTACAACAAGGTCGCAGATACTCACGCGCGCATCTGGGCCGAGGACGGAGAGCTGCAGATTTCCGCGGCTTCGGGGGCCGAGGTCATCGTCAACGACGAGGCCGTCACCCAGACGCGGCTTCGCTACGAGGACGTAATCAGGATCGGTACGGCGAAGCTATTCTACCGACCGGAGTAGGAGGGAGAACATGAAACGTGCCATAGCAGCCACGCTGATACTCTTGCTTTCGAGCGCCTTCGTGACGGCACAGTCGGTCACGATCTCCCAGATCGACGCCTCGCGTCTGCTTACCCGGCAGCTGGTGGATCTCTATGTGAGCCTCACCGACGAGGCCGGCGAGCCCATCGAGGGGGCAAGCCGGGGAGAGTTCCGGGTGTCGGAATCCACCGACGGCGAGGAGTTTGAACCGGTTCCCGTCACGGATTTCAACGCCGGCGCAGCCGCCGAGGAAGGTATCACCTTTTTCCTGCTCGTGGATAACTCCGGGAGCATGTACGACACGCTCGAGGGTCGCCCGACCGACGAGAGCTCCAACCGGCGCATCGCCCATGCCCGGTCTGCCATCCGGACCTTTCTCTCAGGGATAGACAACCCCCGTGACGAAGTGGGGCTCGCGTCGTTCAACACCTTCTACAGGATGCACGCCGAGCCGACCCGCGACACCGGCCGCATCGACTCGCTCCTCGACGACATCCAGCGCCCCGATCGGCGTGCGGCCTACACCGAGCTCTATGCATCCATCCGCGAGGCGGTTGACGACGTTGCCGTTGCGCAGGGACGCACCGTGCTGATCGTCCTCTCCGACGGCGAGAACTACCCCTACTACGAGTACACCGGCGAGGAGCATCCGGAATACGGCGATCGCCTCTTCACCTACGAGGAAGCCGTGGAGCGGGCACAGCGAGAGGGCATATCGGCCTACGCGGTAAACTTCGGACCGGATCGCGACTCCAACCTCGATGAGATCGCCACCGAATCGGGCGGGCGCGTATACGACGCGCGGAACCAGGAGGAGCTCGCCGCGGTGTACGAAGACATTCGCCGGCGCGTCCTCGAGGAGTATCGCATTACCTACCGCGCGACGGTCGCCCCCGCCGAGCGCAAGTACGTTCGTGTCGAATATCGACGCCCGGGTGTCGTGGCCGAGACCTCGCGGTTTTACTTTGCAAACACCATATTCGGAACACCGTCCGAGCGGTTCGGGCTGCTGTTCCTCCTTCCCCTCATCGCCGCCCTTCTCGGCTGGTGGGTCATCCGCCGCCTGCGCTTCGCCAACCGACGACGCGACGCCAACCTCGAGGTCCTCGGTGATCGCACGCAGGTCTTTCCCCTCGAGCGCGGACAGACCGTGGTAGGAACGAGTGAGTCGGCTGATGTGACGGTTGCCGGCACCGGCGGAGGTCGCGGTGCCGGAGCGGGCGCCGGCGGCGGAGCTGGAACCGGCGGCGCCGCGGCGACGGTCGTCTATGACGAGACACACAACACCTACACGGTGCAGTCGGACGAAGAGATCCGCGTGAACAACCGCCCGGTGAAGCGAAAGAAACTCGAGCCCGGCGATGTGCTGACGATCGGCGAGAGCACCGTCGTCTTCGACGACACACGGGAGTAGCCGTTCGCCGGGCCGGCCGGGCCGGCCGGGCCGGGCGGGCCGGGCGGGCCCGGGGATGCGGGGCACCGGG
>JAAAOH010000124.1 GCA_009908925.1 Spirochaetota bacterium
AGGTGCCATCAGGCATGGACTCGCGCGCGCCCTTGTCGTCTTCGACGAAACCAACAAGAGCGTCATGCGCGAGAACGGGTTCCTGACCCGCGACCCCCGTATGGTGGAGCGCAAGAAGTACGGTCAGCCCGGCGCACGGCGAAAGTTCCAGTTCTCCAAGCGCTAAGCGGTGCTGGTCGATTCCATCGATCAAAGAGGAGCCTCCGGCGGGCGAGTGCATATCTCGCTCTCGGACGGGTCCTCTTTTTTTGTGCCCCGGGAGCTCGTCGAATCGCTGGACCTCGCACCCGGCGGTGAGTGTGACGACGCGGCCCTTGCGGAGCTCCGACACGCGCATCTGCTCCACGAGGCGAGCGAGAAGGCGATTGAGCTCCTGGCCCGCAGCGAGCACAGCCGCTTCCTGCTCTCCCGCAAACTGCTGCAGCGCGAGTTCCCCGAAGGGGTCATCCGCGATGCCCTCGACCGCCTCGAGGGGCGCGGCTACCTCGACGACCGGCGCTTCGCCGAGCAGTGGGTGGCCTCGCGCGTGCGCCGCCGACCGGAGGGTGAGACGGCCCTGGTTGCCGGTTTGCAGGCCCGTGGGGTGGACGGTGGGCTTGCCCGAGAGGTCGTGGAAGCCTTCAAGGGGGAGTTCCCCGAGGAGCTCGAGCGGGCTATTGAGCGTGCCGGCGCCCGAATTCTGCGCAAGTCGGGGGTCGACGCGGCAGAATTGCGAGAAAAACTGCACAGACGCGGTTTCCGTGCGTCCGATGTAACTGCTTATATTGAAAACCTTTCGGCCGATTCTTTCCAGTAGAGAATTGCGAAAAATTTGCGTTGACATTCTGGATATAATAAATATATGCTTTTAGGGTCTGTCAGAGAAAAGGTGGAAGAGAATGGCAAAGACCGACAAGAAGATCCGTATTTTCTCGGCGCTCGAGGTGGCGAATATCTGCGGCGTCGTGAATCAGACGGCAATCAACTGGATCAAGAACGGATATCTCAAGGCCTTCACGACTCCCGGTGGCCAGTATCGGGTGTACGCTGAGGACCTCGTAGATTTTCTACAGTCACGCGGCATGCGCATGCCGGAGGAGCTCGAACGGATCGTCCAGGAGCAACGGGGACTTCGCACCCTCGTCATCGTGGATGACGACCGGGACCTCAACGACCTGGTGGCCCAGTACTTGGGGAAGCAGTACCCGGACCACGACATTCATCAGGCCTTCGACGGTTTCAAGGCGGGCAAGCTCATTGCCGAGCAGCATCCCGGACTGATTTTGCTCGACATCGATCTTCCCGGTGTGAACGGCCACCAGCTTGCGAAAGACATCAAAGAGGACGAGGCACTCGGAAACCCCATCGTCATTGCGATCTCGGGGCTCGACGATCCGTCCGAACGTGAGCAAATTCTAAAGGAGGGGGCGGACGCGTTTCTCGCGAAGCCGCTTGACCTCAGCAAATTGGTGGAGATGATCGAAAGTCTCGCGTCTCAGCGCGCGTAGTGGTATGGAGCCATGGCCGACGAAACTCACATTCATCTGTCCGCACGCGTTCACGGTCGCGTGCAGGGGGTTGGATTCCGCTACCAGACCCGCTCACAGGCGCACCGGCTCGGTCTGGGTGGATATGTCAGAAACAAGTTCGATGGGACGGTGGAAGTAGAGGCCGAGGGGCCGCGCGACCGAGTTCAGCGCTTTCGCAAGTGGCTGGAGCAGGGTCCTCCCGGGGCGCGCGTCACAAACGTCGATGCCGACGAAGGTCCCGCCCGCGATCTTTACTCGAGCTTTACCGTCGAGTTCTGAGCGCAAATATCACGCCCACAAAAAAGCGGCTCCCACCGGGAGCCGCTTGTGTATGCTGACCTTTCGGCCGGCCGTCGCGCCGCGACGCCGCCGTGCCGTCCGCTCACTTTAGCGCTTGATCGAGTAGAAGGCCTCCAGCCCGGCGTACTTTGCCGTGGCGTCGAGGAGATCTTCAATGCGCATGAGCTGGTTGTACTTTGCAAGTCGGTCGGAGCGCGACATGGAGCCGGTCTTGATCTGGCCGGTCTCGAGGGCGACGACGAGGTCCGAAATGAAGGAGTCCTCGGTCTCGCCGCTTCGGTGACTGACAATCGCGGTGTAGCCGGCGCGCTTGGCCATCTCCACCGCCTCGTAGGTCTCCGTGAGCGTGCCGATCTGGTTCACCTTGATGAGAATGGAATTTGCGATTCCTTCCTTGATGCCGCGGGAGAGGCGCTTGGTGTTGGTGACGAAAAGGTCGTCGCCGACGAGCTGCACGCTGTCGCCGATCTTTTCGGTAAGCGATTTCCAGCCGTCCCAATCATCCTCGGCCATGCCGTCCTCGATGGAGATGATGGGATACTTCGAGGCCCAATCGGCCCAGTAGGATGCCATCTCCTCGGAGCTGAGCTCGCGCTTGTCGGACTTTTTGAAGATGTACTTACCCTTGTCCGAGTCGTAGAACTCGCTCGCCGCCGGATCGAGTGCGATCATAACCTCGTCGCCGACCTTGTAGCCGGCCTTCTCGATGGCCTTCATTATGACCTCGACCGCCTCTTCGTTGGACTTGAGACTGGGGGCGAAGCCGCCCTCATCGCCGACGGAGGTATTGTAGCCCTGCTCTTTCAGGATGCTCTTGAGATTGTGGAAGATCTCCGCGATCATCCGCACAGCGCCGCGGAAGGTCTCCGCACCGATCGGCATCACCATGAACTCCTGAAAGTCCACGTTGTTGTCTGCATGCTCGCCGCCGTTGAGGATGTTTGCCATGGGCACCGGCAGCAGGGTCGAGTGATAGGTTCCGAGATACTTGAAAAGCGGTATCTCGAGAAACTCCGCGGCGGCCCGTGCCGTAGCGAGGGAGACACCGAGAATTGCGTTTGCACCAAGCTTCTCCTTATTGTCGGTACCGTCGAGCTCGATCATGGTGCGGTCGATATCGACCTGGTCGGTCGCATCGAGACCTTCGATCTCCGGTGCGATGAGGTTGTTGACGTTTTCTACGGCCTTGAGTACGCCCTTGCCCATGAACCGCTTTTTGTCTCCGTCGCGAAGCTCGATCGCCTCGTGCTCGCCGGTGGATGCCCCCGACGGAACCGCAGCGCGACCGAGCACGCCGTCCTGCAGCACGACGTCGACCTCTACGGTCGGATTGCCGCGCGAATCGAGAATCTCTCGTGCTTCTACATATTCAATGACGCTCATGTACTACTCTCCTGGGTCTGGATTGGGTATCGCACCTGAATAGTGGAAGGTAAGCCTGGCCCTGTCAAGGACGGCGCGAATAAGCATCGGAGCGGCGATGGGCCCGGATAGACATACTCCCCCGCGCGCACACCCGCCCTGCGGGGGCTCCCCGTTCCCGGACCCCTCGCTTCGCTTCAGGGTCCGCTCACGAGGTCGCCTCCTCGGTCTATGCGCGCGCCCGGGGCGGTGCCGGCTTCCGGCCCACCATCGCTCCGCCCTGGTTCGCGGCGTTGGGGTGGGGGAGGCCGCGCCGGGGGCGGGGTGCAACCGTGAACCCGGAGGCGCCCGTGCCGGGCTACTTGGATTCTCGTTTCCTCCTCGGGGAGAAGGCGCGACCGCGGGCCCCACGTTGGGCAACGCCTGGCACGGGCATCGACCGAGGGCGCGACCTCGCGCTCCGCGGGCCGAGCGAAGCGAGGTCCCGGAAGCGGGGAGCACCCGCAGGGCGCATGCCCGTGCCAGGAGCTGTCACCTCCATGACGCCCGCGGTCGCGCGGGGTAACGGCGCGTTGACCCCCGGGCCGGGCGGACCTACAATTGAGGCACGATGCGGTTTTCCCGGCTTCTCGGCACGACACTGCGCGAGGTTCCCACCGATGTACGCGCGGACAGCTACCGGCTGTTGCTGCGCGGGGGCTATATCCGGCCGCTCGGTACCGGGCTTTTCTCATTTCTGCCCCTCGGGTATCGGGTGATTCGGCATCTCAAACGCATCATTTCCGAGGAGATGGAGAAGCTCGGCGGGCAGGAAGTCAGCGTGGCGATGGTGAACCCCTACGACCTGTGGGAGCGCAGCGGGCGGGCGGAGCTCGCGGGTAAGGACCTCATCGAGTTTCAGGACCGCTCGGGACGGCGGCTCGTGCTGTCACCGACGCACGAAGAGGCGATGGTGGAGCTCGTGCGCACCTGCATCAACTCCTACCGTGACCTGCCGGTGTTTCTCTACCAGTTCCAGACCAAGTTCCGTGATGAGAACAGGCCCGGCCACGGGCTTGTACGCACGAAGGAGTTTGTGATGAAGGATGCCTACTCCTTCCACAGATCCTTCACCGACCTCAACAACTTCTTTCCCAAGGTCTTCGCCACCTATCACGAGATCTTCGAGCGATGCGGAGTGCCGGCGCGGGCTGCCGAGGCGGGCGTGGGATACATGGGGGGCGACCGATCCTTCGAGTTCGTATTCCCCTGTGACTGCGGCGACGATCACCTGACAAGCTGCCCGAGCTGCGGCTACAGCGCAAACGCGGAGGTTGCCGTCGCGGCGCGCGAGATAGACGGATCCCCGCCGGGGCCGCTCGAACGGGTGAACGCGCCGGGCTGCAGCAACATGGCCAAAGCCGCCGAATACCTCAACGTACCGCAGAGCCGGCTCGTGAAGACTCTCGTGTTTCGCGCGCGGCGCGGGCTCATCATGGTCGTCGTGCGCGGCGATCACAGCGTGAGTCTCGAGAAGCTCGCAACGGTGGCGGACGCACCGATTTACGGCCTGGCCGACAGGTCGATATTCGACGCCGCGGGTGTGCCGCCGGGCTTCGTGTCGCCGGTAGGCATGAAGGATCGCCGGCTCGGCAAGGTGCCCCTGGAGGTCGTGGTGGACTCCGCCGTGGCGGAGGCATCGAATCTGATCATCGGGGGAAACGAGGCCGACGTATACCTGCGAAATGCCAATTTCGGCCGTGACTACGACGCCGACCGCGTCGGCGATGTCGCTCGGATTCCGCCGGGAAGTACCTGCCGTCACTGCGGGGCCACGCTCGAGGAGCAACAGGTCCTGGAGCTCGGCCACATTTTCCGCCTCGGCACGACCTACTCCGACGCACTCGGCCTGACCTTTCGCGGGGATATGGACGAGGAGATGCGTCCCTTCATGGGTTCGTACGGCATCGGCCTCGGCCGACTGCTCGCGGCGATCGTGGAGAGCAACCATGACGATAAGGGCATCATCTGGCCGGAGGAGATCGCTCCCTTCCGATTCTACCTGATGTCGATCGGCCGTTCTCTCGAAGTGCGCCGTCGCAGCTTCGAAGTCTACGACCAGCTCGAGGGCGAGGTCCTCCTCGACGACCGCCACGAGTCGGTGAGCTCCAAGTTTACGGATGCGCAGCTCCTCGGCATTCCCTATCGCATCGTCGTGTCGGCGGAGACGCTGACCGACGATACGGTCGAGGTCCACAGCCGACGCACGGGGGAGACCTGGACCGTCGCGATCGAGGATCTCGACTCTCTGAAGGCTGACGTGCAGGCGGAGCAGCGGTAATGCAGTTCGAACTCACGCCGGAACTCGCCGACAGGATCATCTTCGCCATGGAGGACCAGAACGAAGACTTCATCCTCGACACCGAAACCGGCGATCTGCTGTCGGTGGAAGAGATGGAGGAGTTGGAAGAGGAGGCAGAGGACGATCCGGACCGCTTCGTGTCCCTCCCCGACTGGACCCCGGCGCACGGCTTCCGGCTGATGGAGCGATTTGCCGAGGAGCTGCGCAATCCGGTGTATCAGGAGAAGCTCCGCGAGGCGCTCTCCGGCGGTCGAGGCGTGTTCCGGCGCTTCAAGGATACGGTGAAGGAGCGCGAAGAGCTCGAGCGCCGGTGGCACCACTTCAAGGAGCAGGCGATGCAGGAGGTGGTCACCGACTGGTACAACGATCTGCGCGAGACCTGGGGGTTGGAGCGGGTTGCCGTGGAAACCGCGGAAACCGAGGATCTCGTGCTTTCCGACTTCACGATCCGGCGAGTCGGTGAGGGCGATCATGGTCTCCTCGAGGAGGTGCTCCGGGCCGCGGAGGAACAGCGGCGGGAGCCTGGACGCGGCGCGCGAGGCGACGCAGCGCCGGGCCCCGCCGATGCCCCGGTCGCCGCGGCTCCCCCGGCGCTTGCCTTCGTTGCCGAGGCTCCCGACGGGGAAATTGCCGGCGTTGCCGCAGGCGCGGCCGGCGCCGACGCGCTTGCTGCAGCCGACGCCGCTGACGCGGCTGCCACAGCAGCCCGCGCCCAGGGAGGTAGCCTCCGGATCGACACGCTTTACGTCCGACCGACGTTCCGGGGCCTCGGGCTGGGGAGGCTGCTCCTCGAGCGGATCGTGGAGGGTGCGCGGAAAGAAGGCTGGGCCGGGGTCTCGATGGAGCTTTCCGGCCGCGGATTGGTTCTCGACGAGACTGCGGCGGCGATGGGGTTTCGCACCGTGGCGAAGCGAGTATCGCTCGATCTCAGCTGAGATTGCGGCTGCGATAGTCCTCGGCTTCGACGTGCATGCGGGCGAACTCCGCCTCCACGCCACGGGCAACCGCGCGCTTGGGATCCTCGTCGTCCGCGGCGGCCGCCCGGTAGCGGTTCCGGAACTCGCGGGAATCGATTGGGGGACTCACCGAGAAGGTCACAGCGTCCTTTTGCGGAAAATCCTCGCTCATCTCGTTTGACGGGTTGACGAGCAGTACGTTACCGGCAATGCCCACAAAGGCTACGTAGTCGAAGCTCTTCATGTAGGAGTCCACCGCGTTGAGTACCCGCTTCGTATCCGGCTCCCCCGGACGGTAGCGGGTGCCGGTGGGGAACATCAGCACGAGCTTGCCCTCGTTCTTACAGCGGACCATCTCTCTAACAGCGCGGTGGTTGAACGCCCGGGCGCGGCGTTCCTCATCGGGGTCATCGAGCTTGTCGAGGCCGCGCTGCGGGTAGATCACGATCCGGGTGTAGGCTTCGGTGAAGGCGAGGACGAACTTGCTCTCCTCGTTGAGCTTCATCGCTGCAACCGAGACGATCGAATCTGCAATGCTATGTCCCACCTCGCCCTGACGCTCGAGGAAGTAGTAGAGGCAGGGAACGTCGAAGTTGCTGTAGTGTTCCATCAGGATCAGGCCGGAATAGCCTTCCTGCGCATAATTGTAGAGCATCTGCAGATGCTCGAAATGGTAAAGAGCGCTCCCGGGCAGGACGAGGTCCTCGAGAATCCGGTCGATGAGCTTGCGGTTGTCGAGGTTGCTTTCCTGATAAATGGCCGTCTCGTCCACGCGATGAGGCTGACGCGAGTTCTCGACCATCTTGCGAGCGATGTCTTCGTAGTTCTCTCGAATCGTGCGCATGTAACAGTAGCCTATGGCCCCTCCCGACCCGTGTCAACATGAGAAATGCGCGCTCGGGCGGCCGGGGCCCGCCGGCGGCCGGCCGGCTGAACGACAATGCCGGAAAAATCCTTGGCAGCACGTGGTTTTTCTTGTAGTGTGGGGATCATACCTACGCAGAATCCTGAAAGGAGGACTAACAGGATGAAGAAAGCATTGCTTCTGTTGTCAGCGGTGCTCGTTCTTGCGCTACTCTTCGGTTGCGGCGGTGCCGCGGAAGAAGAAGCACCCGAAGAGGCGGAAGAGCAGGCAGCCGCCGAAATCCAGAACCCGAACACCTACGTGTACGGTGGAATCGGCGACCCGGACAGTCTCGACCCGTCAAAGGCTTACGATACGGCCTCATGGGGCGTGATGACCAATATCTACGAGACGCTCATCGACTTCGACCGCGAAGCCACCGACGAGTTCGTCCCGGTGCTCGCGACCGAGGTTCCCACGCGGGAGAACGGCGGCATCAGCGAAGACGGTACGACCTACCGCTTCCGGATCCGCGACGGGGTTACCTTCCACAACGGCAACGAGCTGACCCCCGAGGACGTGGAGTACACCTTCGAGCGCAACATGGTTGTTGATGCCGACGGCGGCCCGAACTGGGTATGGTTTACCTACTTCCTCGGTAAGGGAAGCTCCGCCGACGTGGAGGACTTTTCGGAGATCGACCAGGCCATCGAGGTCGATGGCGATTACGTCGTCTTCAACCTCCCGAACCCCTTCCCGCCCTTCGTCAGTGTGCTTGCCTCCACCTGGGCAGCAGTCCTGGACAAGGAATGGGTCATCGAGAACGGCGGCTGGGACGGCACGGCCGAGACCTGGATGGACTACAACAAACCCGGCGAAGGTCAGGAGACCCTCTACGATATCGCGAACGGAACCGGCCCCTACCAGCTGACCCGCTGGGAGAAGGATACCGAGGTCGTGCTCGACCGCTACGAGGACTACTGGGGCGAGATGCCCGCCATGGAGCGCGGTATTCTGCGCGTGGTGCAGGAGTGGTCGACCCGCCGCCTGCAGCTGACCCAGGGCGATGTTGACGTTGCCTACGTACCGGAAACGCAGTACAGCGCCATGCTCGAAGAGGATGTGATTACCGCGTACCAGGATCTTCCGACACTGAACGTCAACGGTATCCACTTCAACTACGATATCGATACCTCCGGGGACAACCCGCTCGCCGGCTCCGGCGAGCTCGACGGCGAAGGCGTGCCCTCGAACTTCTTCAACGACATCGACGTCCGCGAAGCCTTCCGTTACGCATTTGATTCTGATGCTCTCATCGACGAGGCGCTCGAAGGCAATGCGCGAAACCCCGTCACCCCCGTACCCTATGGTCTTGCGTTCAAGAACGAGGACCTCGAGGTTCCCGAGCACAACATGGAGCTTGCCGAGGAGCACTTTCGTCAGGCACACGATGGAGCGCTCTGGGAGAACGGCTTCAAGTTCGAGATCCTCTACAATGAGGGCAACGACGTTCGCCAGATCGCCTCGCGCATCATCGCCGAGAACGTCGGCTCGATCAACGACAAGTTCCAGATCGAAACCCGCGCGGTACCCTGGCCGGAGTTCCTCGACAAGATCCGCAACTCCACGATGCCGATGTTCATCATCGGGTGGCTCCCTGATTATCCCGACGCCGACAACTTCGTAACACCGTTCATGCATTCAACGAAGGGCACCTTCGCGGCATGGGCGCACTACGAGAACGCGCGCGCCGACGAGCTCATCGACCGCGGCGGCACCACCCTCAACGAGGACGAGCGCCGCGAGATCTACTACGAGCTCCAGGACATCTATCTCGAGGATGTAACCAGCATCATGATCACCCAGCCGCTCTTGAGCTGGTTCTTCCAGGACTACGTACAGGGTGTGCACTACAACCCGATGTACTCCAACGAGTTCGAGCTGCTGCCCTACGTGACCAAAGAGTAGCTGAACCCCGGAGGCCACGCCGCAGTGCGGTGGCGGCCCGCTACAGTCGATCGGCAGCAATTGATTTCGAGGCCCCGGGCGCAGTGCCCGGGGCTTCTTTCGTTTCGGCGGGAAGTCGGGGTACAATCGCGGTTGAGATGACATACCGCAAGAGATATCGACACACAATACGGCGTGGCGCCGTAGCGGCCGCGCTCGTGATCCTCGCGCTTTTCGCAGCATCCTGCGCGACCACGCAGCAGCCCGCCGACGAGGCCACGGCCGAGGCCGAACCCTTTTCGAACGTGAGCACGGTGGTGATTGCACCCTTCGAGTACCGCTCCACGGTAACCGGGACGAGCAGGAACGGCCCTGCCGAGTCCCTCGACCCGGAGGTTGCGCGGGCGGTGCGCGCGGAGCTCGCAGAGACCCTCGAGGAGTCGGGCAGACAGGTCATCGTGCTCTCCGAGCGGGAGACGAGCGTTCTTGTTCCCGGCGAGATCGATGAGATGGCGCCCCGCCTCGGCGCGGACCTGGTGATTCGCGGAGAGGTCCGGCTCGGCGCCTCGGGCGTGGACTACGTGGTTTCGGTCTCGAGTACCGTCGGGCCGGCTGAGGCCGAGGCGCTTTCGGTGACCGTTTCCGCGCAGGAGCAATACCCGCGGGACGCGCTCGATGTCGAGGCGGTGACCAGCGGCGTCGGCGCCGTGGTGATCGGTCAGGTGATGGGGCTGCTTTCCGCGCCGTGAATGCGCCGCACGCTGCGCTTGTCGCACGTTGAGCTTTCCGTTGACGGACGTCCCCGTGCCGGGTAGAATGCATGATACCTTCCGCCTTCGGAGCCATTCTACGTGAATCTTTTGAACTATATCCTCAGGCGCATCCTGTTGATGCTGGTGGTATTGTTCGGAGTGTCGCTGCTGGTGTTCACCATCATGATGCTCCTGCCGCCGGGAATGCGCGTCGCAGTATATGTGCATAACGAGAAAATCACCCCGGACCAGCTCGAGACGCTCATAGACCGCTATGGGCTCGAGGATCCCGCCCCCGTACAGTACTTTCGGTGGATGGGGAATGTCCTGCAGGGTGATTTCGGCTATTCGGTTACCGCCTCTGCGCCGGTTACCCAGGGGTTCAGCCGGTACTTTCCCATAACCTTCGAGCTCATGCTCATCGCCGGGCCGTTAACGGTCATGGTAGGAATCTTACTGGGGACGATCGGCGCCGTTCACAAAGACAAACCGGCGGACCACTTCACGCGTGTGTTCGCCATCGTCGGCTACTCCCTGCCGACCTTCTGGCTCGGGCTGCTGTTGTTGATGCTCGTCTACGGCTACTTCGGTATCTTTCCCCCCGGCTACTTGTCCGACGCGGGAAAGAACATCATCTTCAGTGACGGTTTCACGAACTATACCGGGATCATCCTCGTTGACGGTATCATGAACTGGGAGTGGGGCGTCGTCCTCGACGATCTCTACCACCTGGTGCTGCCATCGGTGAGCTTCGTGATTCTCGCCTCGGCGTTGATCCTGAGGCTCACGCGCTCCAGCATGCTCGAGGCCCTCGGGCAGGATTACATCCGCACGGCCCTGGCAAAGGGCGCCGACCGGCGCACCATCAACAAAGTGCATGCCAGGCGAAACGCGCTCATTCCGGTCGTAACCGTGGCGGGCCTGCTATTCGCCCAGATGATGGCGGGGCTCGTGGTCACCGAGACCATTTTCAACCGACCGGGCATCGGGCAGTGGATCGTCCGCGCGGCGCTGCAGCTCGACGTGCCGGCAATCATGTTCAACGTACTCTTTCTCGGGGTCGTCTTCGTCACGGTGAACCTCATCGTCGACATCATTTACGCCTACATCGACCCCCGTATCAGGCTCTACTAGCCCAGACAGAGGAGAATAGCGAACGATGTCAGATTCGCATAAAACCGAAATCGTTCCCGACCATACGACAGAAGTGCTCACCGACGACGCCGGCTTCGAGGTCTCCGCCCATCCGCGGGTGCAGGAGTTCATCTTCTCCACCAAGCGGTTCCTGAGCAATCCCCTGAGCATCATCGGGCTCATCATCATCCTCGGCTTTGCGCTGGTTGCCATTTTCGCCCCGGTGCTCGCGCCGCCTGAGAATCCGGAGAATCCCTACCGGATTCCCCATGACGGCTGGGCCGTCGAGCCTCAGGCACCATCCGAGGAGAATATCCTCGGCACGATGGAGCAGCAGTACGACGTGTACTACGGGCTCATCTGGGGAACCCGCAGCGCCTTTCGGATCGGGTTTTTCGTGGTGCTCGCGAACCTTGCCATGGGACTTGTGCTCGGCTCCATTGCGGGGTACTTCGGGGGGCTCATCGACGAGGTGATCATGCGGATCACCGATATGTTCTACTCCATCCCGTTCCTGTCATGGGCCATGGCCCTGGTCGTGGCGATCGGGCGGGGGCTGAACTCGATCATCATAACGCTCATCGTCATACAATGGACGACCTACGTCCGCGTCTTACGCGGAGAGATCCTCACCGTACGTGAGAACGACTACGTGCAGGCGGCCCGCGCGAGCGGTGCCTCCCATCTTCGCATCATAACCACCCACATTCTGCCGAACAGCATCTACTCGGTGCTCATCGTGGCTTCGATGAACATCGGCGTGACCGTCCTTGCGGCGGCGACGCTGTCCTTTCTGGGTCTCGGTGCGGAGATCGGCTATGCCGACTGGGGGCAGATGGCGAATACCGCCCGCAACTGGATAGTCGGCCCGCCCGGCAACCGCCTGGCCTACTGGCACGTTGTCATGATTCCGGGTGCGGCGATTTCGCTCTTCGTGCTGGGGTGGAACCTCCTCGGTGATGCGGCGCGCGACGTGTTCGATCCCAAAATGCGGAGGAAATAATGTCGGCACAGACCGATTCAACGATACAGACGGATCCCATGATAGAGACACAGGATCTGTACACCAACTTCTACACCTTCGAGGGCGCGGTGAAGGCGCTCAACGGGGTGTCGGTGAAGGTCAGACGCGGGGAAACCTACGGCCTCGTCGGTGAGTCCGGGTGCGGCAAGAGCGTAACCGTGCGCTCGATGATGCGCATCGTCCAGGCGCCCGGTAAGATAGAGGACGGGGAGATTCGCCTCTTCCTCTCCGACGACCACAAGCAGAAGGCCATCGACATCCTCGACCGGAGCGAAGCCTACATGCGCTCGATCCGGGGAAACGAGATCTCGATGATCTTCCAGGAGGCGAGCGCCTCCCTCAATCCGGTGTTCACCATCGGTTTCCAGGTCGGGGAGAGCTTCATCTTCCACCGAAAGGCCGAGATGATCGAGAAAACCAACGAGGCCCTCGCCGGCGAGCTCGAGCGCGGCGTGCCGGCCCCGATCTCGTGGTGGAAGCGCATGCAGCACGCGCTGTTTACCCGAGAGCACGCCCTCCTTCTGCGCTACAGTAAGCGCGTTGCCGAGATCGACCGTCAAATCGACGAGCTCGAGGGCGCGGAGGACCCGGCCTCGCTTCGCCGCAAGAAGAGTCTGAAAGCCCGCCGCGAGCGGGAGTGGAAGCCGGACCTCGTGCTCTCCCTCGTGAAGCGGGTCCCCCTTCTGAAGCGGTATCAGAAGCGCATCAACAGGACCATCCGCGGTGAGGTCATAAGCCTCCTCGAGTCCCTCGGGGTGCCCAACCCCTACAACGTGGTGGACCGCTACCCCCACGAGCTCTCCGGCGGCATGCAGCAGCGCATCGTCATCGCCATCGCACTTGCCTGCCATCCCACGCTTCTCATCGCCGATGAGCCGACCTCGAACCTCGACGTGACCATTCAGGCGCAGATCATCGAGCTCATTCGAAGGCTCAAAGAGACGAGCATTGCGAGCGTGCTCTTCATCACCCACGACCTTGGTGTGGTCGCCGAAATATGCGACCGGGTCACGGTGATGTACGCGGGCGACACCGCCGAGACGGCCGAGGTGGGCGAGCTCTTCAGGAATCCGCTCCACCCCTACACGCAGGCGCTCCTGAGCTCCGTCCCCAAGGAGGAGCAGGAAGGCGAGCTCGCCACCATTCCGGGCACGGTGCCGAACCTGGTGAATCCGCCCTCGGGCTGCCGCTTTCACCCGCGCTGCCCGCATGCGATGGAGATCTGCAAACGGCAGAAGCCGCCGGTGACCGAGTATGCGCCGGGGCACAGCGTTTCCTGTCACCTGTATCCAGCGCCCGCAGACGAGGCCGCGACCGCAGACGACGCGAAGGAATCCACAGATGGCTGACACCCTCATCGATATACGAGAGCTCAGAAAGTACTATCCCGTGAAGGCCGGTGTGTTCAAACGTCACGTGGCCGACGTAAAGGCGGTCGACGGGGTCGATCTGAAGGTCCGAAAGGGCGAGTGCCTCGGCCTCGTCGGCGAGTCGGGCTGCGGGAAGACGACGCTCGGTAAGACGCTCCTCCGCCTCCACGATGCGACCTCGGGCCGTGTCTACTTCGATGAGAACACGGATGAGGTGGAGGCTCTCGAGAACCGGCTGAACGACGGCCAGGCCGACGCCCCCGAGACGAAGAGCCTGCGCGCGAAGAAGGACCTGACGACCTTCACCGGCGGGAGGCTTCAGAAGCTCAGGCGCAGGATACAGATCGTCTTTCAGGATCCGTCGAACTCGCTCAATCCGCGCATGCTCGTGAAAAATATCATCGGCGAGCCGCTTGTCACCCAGCACGAGCTCGGCCCGCGCGAGATAGAGAAGCGGGTGCTCGAGCTGCTTCGTACCGTCGGCATGGCGCGTGAGCACATGATGCGCTATCCCCACGAGTTCTCAGGCGGCCAGCGCCAGCGCATCGCCATCGCGCGCGCGCTTGCGACCAACCCCGAGTTCATCCTCATGGACGAGCCGACCTCCGCGCTCGACGTCTCGGTGCAGGCGCAGATCCTGAACCTGCTCAAGCGCCTGCAGCGTGAGTTCCAGCTGACGTATCTGTTCGTGACGCATCACCTGCTCGTGGTGAAGTACATCTCCGACCGCATCGCGGTCATGTACCTCGGAAAGATCGTCGAGCTCTCGGAAACAGGCGAGCTCTTCGAGGCGCCGCTCCACCCCTACACCAAGGCGCTGCTCTCGGCCATCCCCATCCCGGACCCCGAGACGAAGCGAGAGCGCATCATCCTCACCGGCGACGTCCCGAACCCGGTCTCACCGCCCGCAGCCTGCCGCTTCCACCCGCGCTGCCCCTTCGCAAAGGACATCTGTCGGGAGAAAGAACCGCCCCTGGAAGACGCCGGAGGCGGCCACATCGTGGCCTGCCACCGCTGGCGGGAGATTCGCGAGAAGGGGTGGGATCTGGATTAGGAGCGGCTACCGGCCGGGGCCGTCACTGGCCAGGGCTGGTAAGGGCGGCTGCAGACATGTGGTTGCGGTCGCCGCCCAGCGGGCGCGGCGCTTGTGGCGAGTCAGTAATCTCGTCGAGCGCCAATGAAGGGACCATCCTCTTGAGCCGAGTTAGGGTCGACAGGCGCGGGTTGGCGTTTCGCTCGAGCCGCTGATAGCTGTACACGTTCTTCATCCCCAGTCGTGCGGCCATCTCGGTCTGACTCAGGCGGTTAGCTGCGCGGTGATGCTTGAGTTGCAGCGCGAGGGCGCGGCCCGGCGCCACGGGGACATCCATGAACCAATCGGCGTCGGTGTCTGCGGCCGAGATGTCGTTTGCGACGTCATTGTGCGCGGAGCAGGCGGCGCCTGGAAGCGGCGGAAGCACGCTGGAACTCGGCGCCTCGTCCAGATAGAGGTCCAGAGCCTCTGCGGCATTCTGCTGCAAGCCGGCTATGCCGTCGGCCTGGGTGCGACAGCCTTCCAGTTCTGGACACCAAGCCGAGTAGCCGTCGTCTTCTTCGCTAACCGCGAATCGATAGGTCATTTGTCTTTTCCTCCGCCTGCCTCCCGCAGGCGCTTGAGAAGTCTCGACTCGAGCCCGCGTTTTAACTCCGTATGCATAGGAATCGTTTCTCGTAGGGCTCCCTTCCCGACCTTCACATGCGAACCTCGGCGGGCCAGAATGATCCATCCCGCCTTGCGAAAGCGCTTCAGCATTTCTTTTCCACTCACTGGCACGGCGAATGTGTGCGCCACCCGCCAGGTGCTTGCTGTTGCCAAATATAATTGGTAACGGTGGCGAGAGCAATACCCGATCTTCGCCATTAGAAGCCGGAGGGTGACGCGTCCCCTGCCGGTAGATACGGCCCGGTGTGAGCTGGTGATTGAAATCGAAAGCAAGAATGCAGATGAAATGCGTTTTCGGACGCCCTGCTCACCGGCGCATGCGATAGTTCCGCGCCGATCGTCCCGACCGCCCCGACCGCCGCGGCGGCCCCTGGTCGAAGGCCTTCACGAGCAGCAACCCCGCGATGAAGCCGCCGATGTGCGCGGCGTAGGCCACGCCGCCGGTCTGCGAGCCGAGGGCGCCCATGCCGTTCAGCAACTGAAACAGAAACCAGATGCCGATGGCAACGACCGCCGGAACGGGCATGAGGATGCGGATCAGAATCACCGTGACGCGCTTTCGCGGGAAGAGCAGCAGGTAGGCCCCGAGCACACCCGATATGGCCCCCGAGGCGCCGAGACTGGGTACGAGCATGTTGCCGTCCATCGCTGCGGTGGTGAACACGTGGGCCAGCGAGGCAATGATTCCCACCAGCAGATAAAAGACGATGTAGCGCCCGTGACCGAGACGGTCCTCGATGTTGTCGCCGAATATGAACAGGAAGAGCATGTTGCCGAGAATGTGCGCGAAGCCTCCGTGCATGAACATCGAGGTGATAAGGGTGATGTAGACCGAGATCGGTGTTGGCTGCAGGCCGGGCCTTCGGTACTGTGCGCCGGTGACGGGGTTTTGCACCACCTGATCCTGGGTGACGAGGTCCCGGCCGCTGAGGATCTCCTCCGGCACCGTGGAAAATGCGTAGGTGAACTCCGCGTTGCCGCCGAGGCCCTGCAGGAATACGAACACTGCGATGTTTATGGCAATGAAAATCCAGGTGACGTAGGGGGTGGTTCGTCGATCGGAGTTGTCGTCACCAAGTGGGATGATCATGAGCGCTCCTCTACCGTACGGTGAACGAGCATACCCGAAATCCGTCCGCATGCCGAGTCCTCTCGGCATTACGGGGGTCGAGGATACGGCGTCCCTCCACGACGAGGTAATAGTGATGTCGTCCCGGCGAGACCGGAATGCTCAGGCGGTACACACCCGGCTCGGTCTCCCGCAGGCGATGCATGAACGGATCCCAGTTGTTGAAATCGCCCGCCACGTACACGCTGAGACCCCGAACGTCCGGCAGATCGACCAGCTGTCCGGCGATGGATCGGAGGCCCCCGCCGGGCTCGGGCGCGAAGATGAACTCTACGCGTCCTCCGTCCCCGACGCGCGGTGTCTCGATTGACGCCGGCGGGCGCTCGGGAAGCTCGAAAACGGACAGCGTGACGCCGTTTCGGTCACGTATGGTCTGCGGATTCGTGGGGTCGGTGCGCCACAGGCCGTCGACGATGATGCGGTACTCGAGTTGTTCGGCGTCCTCCGGGATGGGATAGGCGAGCGCGAAGACCCGCGCGGTCGCGGTGTCGTTAGGATCCTCGGGGTTCCGCACGGTGTTTCGCACGAGGTTGAAGCTATGCAGGCGCGCGAAGTTCTCATGTGCAAAGGCGGCGGCGACGTAGCGTGCCTCGGTCTCACCGTCGAAGGTCAGAAGCACATGACCGTCAATCACTTCCGGTGGCCCCGACGAGGTGAGCCCGCTCACGCGCCGATGGATGTTCAGGTTGAACTGCTCCTGCTGCGCGCCGAGAGTAGCCGGGCCGACGCCGACGGTGGCCAGAAACAGCAGGAGAGTGAGGAGAACACCGGCCCCGTGGCGCGGTGAGAAATCGCGTCGCAATGTTTGATGTTTTTTGCACATCTGGTATATTTTGTCGGTGCGAGACGTTGCCTCTTTGAGAATCATCTTACGTTTCCTTCGGACTCACCGAAAATCTCATTAGATGCCGACCCGGGA
>JAAAOH010000014.1 GCA_009908925.1 Spirochaetota bacterium
GGAGGCGTCGTCGGTGAGCTCACGTCTGAGCCACGGCTGGATGACGTCCTCTTTGATCTCGTCCCAGTTCTTGGGCACCTGCAGGGGAAAATCCAGCAGGCTGGCCGGCGGCACCCTGCCGAGAATCCCCGGAAACGCACGTGGAAGCTCTTCCTGATTCGTTGCCACCAGGGCGGAAAACCCGCCGGCGATGCCGAACTCTTCGAGACGCTTTCGCGAAACGGCATCGACGAGCGCGGCTTGCGTCTCCGCGTTGAAGAGCCAGGTGATGAAGTCACGTCCCGCCGCCGCATGCCGGGCCTCCTCGGGAATGCCGATGTAGACAATGTTCTCAAGGACCGGGATGCTCCCGTCACGCGAGAGCCAGCGCAGGTCCACGTTGCGGCGGGAGCTCTCAACCATGGAGTAGAAGCTATCCGCGGTCGTGTAACTGAAGCGGATGCGGTCGCGAAGCAGGAGCTGGTAGGGCGGGTCGTAGAGGTAGCGCTCCTCGAAGACCCCCTCGGCACCGAAGCCGCCGTTGGTATCCTCGACCCACTCGCGAACTTCCGCAACGGTATCCTCCAGCGCCCCGTGGTTCCACACCGCATTGCGCCGTCCCTGCTCACGGAAGTTCGCTCCGTGGCTCATTGCCAGCACGTAGAGGAATTTGCCGCTCCACCGCGGGGAAAAGCCCACACGCACGTAGGTGTCGTCGGTGGTTTCGTTGAACGCGGCCGCTTCCTCGCGGAGGCGGTCGATGGGTAGACGGAACTGGTCGAGGCTCTCGTTGAGCTCGGCTCGCTTGAACATGGCGGCCGGCAGATCAAAAGAGACCGGTAGCAGGTAGGTCTCTTCGTTCCTGCGACCGAGGCTGAGAAGCCCGGGGTAGAACGCGCCGGCGTCCAGCGCATCGCCTGCGAGAATATCGTCGAGGGGCGTGAAATGCCCGAACGTGCTCTCGTTGGCGAGATAGTCGCCGAGGACGAGATCCGGGTGCTGCTGGCGTTCGAGCAGGGAGTCGGCCGGTCGGGGAGTGAACTCCACCTCGATCTTGTAGCGTTCCTGCTGCGCGTTGTACATCTCCACGTAGGCGGCGACCGAGGCGCGATCCGTCCACATGGTGGCAGTTACGGTCTGGCGCCGCTCGCAACTTGCGAGGACACTTGCAATGACAGCGAGAAGCAGGATGATGATGAGCGCACGGGCAGCGCGGCTGGTGCGGTGGTTCACGGTGCGGCCATAGTATGGGCGCCCGGGGCTCCTGTCAATTCCGCGTCGGCCCGAGGCGGCGGGGACTCCCGGGGGTCTGGAATCGCCGAGAGGTATGCGCTACACTGCCCCCAGTACGGGCAGGTGACGATGTCTGAGTTCATGAACGCTCCGGGGTACGACAGAAGTGAATATCCCGATTCTCTGGCAGGGTACTTCCTCATAAGTGAGGCGGAGATGATGGATCCAAACTTCTTCCGCACGGTCGTCCTCATCATCAATCACGACGAGAACGGGGCGTTCGGGCTCGTGGTGAACCGGAAGTCCAGCCTGACGCTCGGGGACGTGCTTCCGGAGTTCGACGATCCCCGCGGGTCGATACTTCCCCTCTACGTCGGCGGTCCCGTGCAGCAGGAGTTCCTCTTCGTCGTGCACTCTCCCTACACCGACCACGAGCCGAGTGCTGCTTCAATCGAGCCGGTCGAAGGGGTGATTTTCGAGCCGGCTTTCGAGGAAGTACAGGAACTCTTCCACGCCGAGGGCTGGAAGGGAATACCGGCGGCGGTGCGACCGAAGGTGCTGCTTTTCCTCGGTTACTCCGGGTGGGCGCCGGGGCAGCTCGAGACCGAGCTCGAAGAGGGCGCCTGGATTCTGCACAAGGCCCGGCCCCATATCGTCTTCCACCCCAAGCCCGAGGAAGGCTGGAAAGACGCCCTCAGAGACAAGGGCGGGCTCTACCGGATCTTCGCGGACACCGACCAGAAACCATCCACCAACTGATGAAACTGAGCGACTGATGAAACGGATGCCGAACTGATGTCGAGCACTCCGGCCTCCCGCATCTTCATAATCGGCATCGTCGTCGAGGGCGGCCTGGGCCTGTTGGGCCTGGCGCTTGCGGCCCTCACGGGCCTCGACATGCTCGGGATGCTCGTGCCGGGCCGCGGCGGCGGTGCGACCGCCGCCTCCGTGGCGCGAGCCGCCGTGGGCGAGGTAGCCCTCGGTGTGGCCGCCACCATTCCGCTGCTGGCGGCCTTCTTCTACGCGCTCCGCTCTCAGTGGCCGCCGCTTTCGCGGATACGTCGTACCCTCGAAGACGGCCTGATGCCGCATTTCGCGGGGCTCGGGCTCCTGCGTCTCGCGCTGCTGGCCGGCCTCGCCGGCGCGGGTGAGGAGCTGTTATTCCGCGGCTTCCTGCAGTCCGCTCTTGCGCTTCCCTTCGGTGAGGTGGCGGGACTCGTCCTCGCCGCGACCATATTCGGCCTGGTGCACTGGATCACCCCCTTCTATGCGCTCTACGCCGGAATCCTCGGCGTCTATCTCGGTGCGCTCTTTCTGCTCACCGGCGGGCTCATCGCCCCCATCCTCTGCCATGGTATCTACGACCTTGTTGCTCTCGGTGTGCTACACCACCGTGTTCGCCGGGGTGACGCCGTCGATGAGCACACTGCGCACCGCCGAGCAGGCGAGGCGGGCCATCTCGCGGCGGGCGTGGAAGGTGGCGCTTCCGATGTGGGGGAGAACGACGACGTTGTCGAGTGAGAGAAGCTCAGTCGTTATCTCAGGCTCGAACTCGTAGACGTCGATCCCGGCACCGAAGAGCTCTCCCTCGGTGAGCGCCGTGACGAGATCATCCTCCTTGACGATGGGGCCGCGGCCGATGTTCACGAAGATTGCATCCTGCTTCATGCGTCGGAAGGCATCGAGGGTGAACCGGTGACGCGTCTCCTCGGTGAGGGGCGCGGTGACGACTATGACGTCGGCCGTCTCGAGCATCTCATCGAAGGTGACGTACTCTGCCGGCAGCATGAGCTCGGCGTGCTCGTCGCGCCGGCGCCTG
>JAAAOH010000325.1 GCA_009908925.1 Spirochaetota bacterium
GTGTCTGTCGCGCTCGCGAACGCTCCACTCGTCGACCGCCACGCCCAGTCCGCGCGGGAGCGCAAGCAGGGACTGATACGCCGGCGACATGACCACCGCATGATCACCGGGCTCGAGGAGGGCATTCATGAGCAGGAAGATGGCCTCCTCGGGGGCGGCAACGAGAAGGTCCTCCGTCCCGATGGTGTCGTAGTACCCCGCAATCTGTTGACGGAGCGCGGGGTCACCGGCGCTTTCGGTATAGCCGAGGGTGCCGGAGAGGAACTCCTGCAGGCGCGGGCCGCCACCCGGGGGAAGCAGATCGCCGGGGCTCAGCGGCTCGCAATCCGACGCGCTGAGCTGATAGGTCACGGAGAACTCGTGCCGGGCGAAGTAGCGCTCGAGCTCGAACGCCGGGAGATTTCGCATCATGGGCGAACAGGATACCGGGGAGTTCTGCGGGTTGCAATTGGCCGGGGGCCATATTACACTGCCAATCATGGAGCTCAACTACTCGGATGCGAATTACCAGGAAGCGATGCGTCTTTATCTTTCGGGCGATTGGAGCTCGGCGCAGTCGGCGTTTCTCGAGCTGTCGAAGACGTACACCGAGAGTCCGTTCATTCTGATGGTGCTCGGCAACATCAACTACTCCATCGGTCACCTCGACCGGTCCGTGGAACTCTACAATGAATCCATCCGCCTGGATCCGAAGTACGGCATCGCCTACTACAAGCTCGGCGTATGCTACTACCGCATGGGAAAGCTCGACGAGGCGCTGAGCGCCTTCTCGAAGGTGATCGACCTGAAGAGCCAGAGCCATGCGATGGCAAGCTATTTCGTCGGCCTCATTCACTTTTTCATGGGCAACGACGACAAGGCCGAAGAAGGATTCTCGGCGTTTCGCAAGACCTCGCCTGAATCCATGATCGCCAACTACTATCTCGCCCAGATCAAGATCAAGCGCAAAAAGTACGATGATGCCCTGGAGCTGCTCGGAGAGCTTGCCGAGGCGACCCCGCACTTTGCTGAAGTACACTACCTCCTCGGTGTGGCACACTACGGCGTCCACAACAACACCGAGGCGATCAAGAGTCTGCAGAAGGCACTCGAGATGAATCCCGAGGACGAGCGTGCCCGCACGAAGCTCATGCTACTCACCGACGTGCAGTGGCCGTGACGCGGAGGCAAAGTGACGCGGAGGTAAGGCGATGACGAAGTACGTGTGCAATGTGTGCGGCTACATCTACGACCCTGACGAGGGCGACCCCGATGCCGACATCCCCGCCGGAACCTCGTTCGACGACCTTCCCGAAGACTGGGTATGCCCGGTCTGCGGTGCCCCCAAGGATGAGTTCACCCCCGAACAGTAACCTTCCGCTGCACTGATCCCGCCCGGCTCCTCTCCCGCCGCCTACTTCCGAAGCTTACGCCGCATTTTTCTCCGTTCTGCGGCGCTGCTGCGCGCACGTCCCTCGCTCTGTTCGGTAGCGGCGGCCAGCCGTTCTTCCCGCTTTCGCAGAATCATGATCAGGCCGATACCGGCCAGTATCATGAGGAGGCTGTAGAACTGGCTCGCGATGAAGTTCCACGGCGTGAGCAGCAGATATGGTGGATTCTCGATCGGCGAGAGCTGCAGCATGAAATCGCCACGAAGCGGTACGCGATAGTAATCCACTACGAATCGAACCACCCCGTAACCGATGAGGTAGATGCCGATCAGCGCCCCGCGCGCGTGTTCACGCTTCCGGAAAAGGAACCAGAGGATGAGCCACAGGAGAATACCTTCACCGAAGGCCTCATACAGCTGCGTCGGATGCCGTGGCAGATTCACCATGCCGGAGAGCTCGGCGACGTTCATCCCCGCCTCGCGGGCGGTCTCCTGCACCCACGCCTCGTCCGCCGGGAAGCGGCGCGCGTGCGGGAATATCACCCCCCACTCGACGGTCGTTACCCGGCCGAAGAGCTCACCGTTGATGAAGTTGCCGATGCGCCCGAAGGTGTAACCCAGCGGAACGCCGGCGACGATCATATCGCCCCAATCGAGGATGTCGATCTTTTTCGACCGCGCGTAGATGAGCACGGCAACCACCGCACCGGCCAGACCGCCGTAATAGTTCATCCCCTGCAGGCCGACGAAGTTCATGTTCTCGTCGAACGGCCAGAAGATCAGCCAGGGCCGCGCCCAGTAGCGACCGCTCCCATCGAAGAGCAGCGTCGCGAAGATACGCGCGCCGATGAGCAGCCCGATGATGGCCCAGAAGAACATGTTCAGCACCGTGTCGGAGTCGACGTCGAGCTTACGCTGTTTCACCTGGTACATGAACAGCAGATACGTCACGGCGAAGGCAACGAGATACATCATGCCGTACCATCGGAAGGGCAGGCCGGGGATGATCTCGGTGGATATCCAGTCCGGAAAAGCAAAATAGAGCGTCATCACTTTCTCCCGTGGGTGCTATTCGGCCACCCGCGCGCCAACGCGGTCGAAGCCATACCGTTGTCTGATGTCGGAGAACTCGCGATCGATGTCCTGCTCGCTGAGCCCGACCTGCGCGAGGCTCGGAGTCTGAGTCGCCTTGGTCGGAAGGCGGTCGGCATCGTCGAGAATCTCGGCAAACCGCGGTGACACGGTCAGATCCATGGTCTCGTAGAGCTCACGCACGATCGTGCTCGTCTCCGATATCAGCTCGTCGAAGCGCAGCGTGCGCGCCTGCTGCGCCGGCAGCTCCACGAAGACCTGTTCGGGGTATCGGTACCAGTGACCGGCGATGTCGAGAATGCGTCGTCGGTTGGGATACGGATCACTCGGAGCGCCGAAGTAGTGCCAGCAGTAGGCGAACCAGTTCGTCATAGACGGCAGTAACTCCACCGGATCCCGCACGAGATTGACGAACCGGGCGTCAGGAAACACCTCCATCAGCGAGCGAATCTTCGGTGTAAAGGACGGGTTCTTCGAAACCACGCGCAGGTGCTCGCCGTGCACGTAGAGGTGGCGCTGGAGCATGGAACGATAGAAGCGCATCAGGCGGCGTCGGCGCAACG
>JAAAOH010000295.1 GCA_009908925.1 Spirochaetota bacterium
CGTGCGCAACCTGTTGGCGGTGGCAATCGTGAGCTCGGAGGTCACGAAGGGGTTTCCGTCGCGGTCGCCTCCGGGCCAGAAACCGAGCTCGATCTTGGGCCGCTCGGTGATGAGCCTGTGGTGATCATCGCCTGCAACGGGTTCGACGAGCCGCCGCTGTATGCCGGCGGCGGTGTGATAGAAGATGTGCTCGAGAAACCACAACAGGCTCTGTGCCTCATCGAGCGGCGTGGGTTTCTCCTTGTTCATGAAGCGGGTCTTCCCGAGCTGCAGGAGCATGCGGTGGATGCCGGGCAAGTCATCCGCGCGAAGCGCATCGCCGAGGTCGGTGATGATGGCGAGCACCTCGTCGGGGTAGAACTGAGTGGGATGCGCGGTGAGCACGACCCGCACGCAGTAGTCCTCGAGCTGCCGCTCGTAGGCGTCGAGGTTACTCTCGGCCTCGAGGCGCGTCAGCAGGTCGCGCACCGAGCCCGCGCCGTCGGTGTCCTCCACGAGCCCATAGGCGGCATCTTCGAGGGCGTCGAAGAGCACGACCTGGCGCTCGACAATCTGCATGAACGTGAATAGCAGGTTCTTCAGCTCGTCGAAGGTGGTCCCGTCGAGCTTCTCCTCGGCAAATGCTTCGACGATGCGCGCAGGGTGCTCGCCGGCCTCAAGGCGCTCCTTGCAGAAATCGCCGAACATCGGCAGCATGATCGCCGCCGGTTTCACCTGCTCGAACGGCAGGTTGAGAAAGAGCCCGTTGTATATCTGAAACTTCAGCGCAACCCGCTCGTAGAACGCGTCGTAGTTTTTCATGCCCATGCCTCCATGGCGTAGAATGGCGACTCAATGCGGGCGCATGACTGTGACCCATGCCGGCATCGACCCGGCCTCCTCGGGAGTGAACACGTCTCCCCGCATTTCCACGATCCGGAAATACGGCTCGACTGCCCGACGAATTTCGTCTTCCCGCCACTTCGGTGGTCCACCGAAGCCGCTCGCGCCCTCGCGCTTTGCCGCCAGGCTGTAGAAGGCTCCCCCACGCCTGAGAACCCGCTGAATGCCGGCGAGGATCGGCGCGTGTTCCTGCGGCATGGTATGCATGTGCAGAAATCCGCGCTCGATCACGAAGTCGAAACTATCGTCGGGAAGCACCTCCGGGGAAAACTCCTCCGGAAAGCTGCCCACGAGCCAGTTGCCGGCGACGCCCTCGCGGCCGGCCGTCCGCCGCGCGATCTCCAGCGCGGTCGGCGCTATGTCGATGCCTGTCGTCTCGAAACCGCGCCGTGCCAGGTACACAAGTGTTGCCCCGGTTCCGCACCCCACGTCAAGGGCGCGGCCCGGCTCGATGCGATGATCGGCGAGCACCTGCGGTACATGCCGGTCATAGGGACCGGGATCCCACGGCACGTGCCCCGACCGGTAGCTCGATTCCCAGTATCCGCCGAGGCTCATACTATTTCAAAATCGGCCTTACGGTCATCCACCGAGACGTTGGTGATGCGGACCTGAACCCGATCGCCGAGTCGATACGCCTTCTCGGTCTTCTCCCCGACGTAGCGGTAGTTGTCCTGGTCGAACACATAGCGATCGTCGGTCATGGTCGAAAGGGGTACGAGACCCTCGATAAGGTAGCGGGTAAGCTCCACGAAGAGTCCGAAGGAGGTGACGCCGGAGATCACGCCTTCGTAGATGTTCCCCACGCGGCGCGCGAGAAACTCCATCGACTTGAGCTTGGTGTACTCCCGCTCGGCGTCCGTCGCCACTTTCTCCTTCTCGGAGGCGTGCTCGCAGGTGCGCTCGAGAAACTTCTGCAGCGCCCTGGTTCTGCCGGCCCGCTGCTTCCTTCCGTAACGCTTGAGCAGGCGATGGATAACGAGGTCGGGATAGCGGCGGATGGGCGAGGTGAAGTGGGTGTAGGCGTCGAAGCCGAGGCCGAAGTGCCCGACGTTTTCGGTGGAATACACCGCTTTCGTCATGGAATACAGGGCGATCTTCTCCACGAAGTCCTTGAACTCGAGGTTCTGGATGATGGAGAGGATATTGCGATAGTCCTCGGGCTCGATGGAATCTCCCGCCCGGTAGGGGATGCCGAGATTCTCAATGACGCTCAGGAACGACTGTGCGTCCTCCTCCTTCGGCGTTTCGTGAACCCGGTAAATGAACGGCATCTCGTTCTTTCTGTGTGCTTCCTCATTGATCACGTGCGAGGCGACGACGCGGTTGGCAAGCAGCATGAACTCCTCCACGAGGCGGTTCGCCTCGAGCCGCTGAGCCGGTTGCACCGTCCGGGGAATGCCCTCGTCGTCGAGGGTAATGCGCTTCTCGGTGAGGTCGAAGTCGATGCTGCCTTCTTCCTCGCGGCGCTTGCGCAGGACCTGGCTCATCATCTGCATCAGGTGGATAGCGGGTGCATGTTTGTGCTGCTTACCGTGGATAATGTCCTCCACCTCCCGGTAGGTGAAGCGGTGGCGGCTGCGGATCACCGATTCCTCGATGCGATGGCTGTGGACGTTTCCGAGGGAGTCGAGCTGCACGAGCACGCTGTAGGCGAGGCGCTCGACGCCCGGTTTGAGGCTGCAGAGCTCGTTGGAGAGGCGCTCGGGCAGCATCGGCAGGGCAGTTCGCACGAAGTAGACCGATGTCGCGCGCTCCCATGCCTCCGCATCGAGGGCGGTGCCTTCGCGCACGAAGTGACTCACGTCGGCAATGTGGATTCCGAGCTCGAAAAGCCCGTTTGGAAGCTGCACGAGGGAGACTGCGTCGTCGAAGTCCTTGGCCGTTTCGGGGTCGATGGTGAAGCAGGTGAGATCCCGCAGATCCGTGCGGGTCTTGAGCTCGCGGCGAAAGTTGGGCTCGGGGATCTTCTCGACCTCATCGACCACGGCCTGCGGGAACTCGAGCGAGAGTCCGCGCGAGAGTGCGACGAGCTTCACGTCCATACCCGCCTCGTCCTGATCGCCGACCACCTGCTCGATTTCCCCGAGCGGCTTCTTCCTGGGATCGTTCCACGCGGTGAGCCGTGCTACGACGATCTGGCCGTTTTGCGGCCCCTGAACCTCGCCGCGCCCCCTGCCGGATCCACCGCGCCCGCCACCGGTACCGCCTCGGCCTGCGAACTTCTTCAGCGCCTCCTTCGGGATGGTGAGAGAGCGGGGCAGGCGTTCGTCCTCGGGGAAGACCGTGCCGCCGGAGTCGGTGTTCCGGAAGACGCCCACGATGGGTTTTCCGCTGCGCTCGAGCACCTTGACAACGCGGCCGGCCGGCTTCTTCTTCGAGGTGCGCGGAAAGAGCTCCGCCCGCACACGGTCGCCGTCCATGGCGGTGGACAGATTCTCGTAGGCAACGAAGACATCGGGGCGCTCGTCGAGTTGCACGAAGCCGAAGCCCTTGGAGGTTATGGAGATCGGCCCTTCGACCGTTTCGCTTTTTGATCTGCTTTGTTTCTTTTCGTCTGTTTTTGTCGACATGATATTATCCAATAGTGTATAGGAAAGAGTAGGGGTGATGCAAAACGTAGCCGGCTTTACATTCCGGCGTCGGCTCGCTACATTCAGGATCGAAAGCCATGGGAAGAAGATCATCAAATCGGCGGCGTTCCAACAAGAACCGCGGCCGCGACAAGAAGGAAAACCCGGCAAAGTACTACATGCCGGAGCCGCCCCCCAAGCGTGAGTACCCGCCCTGCCCGCTCTCCGGCGAGCCCATTGACGATCCCTATTCGGCCGTCGAAGACCCGGAAACCGGCCGGCCGGCCCGTCTTGACAGCGTCATCAAGAAGCTCTCCGAATCCGAGCATCTCGGCCCGAATGAGCGCATTGCCTACATTGGCCAGGGCTCCTTTGGTGTCGTCGAGGAGCGCAAGGAAAACGGCAAGAAGCAGGTCGTCATTAAGAAGCGCATTGAGTTCGAGAACGGACGAACGGTGGGCGACTGGCGAAAAGAGCTCAGCCCGGGCATTTCGCGTGACTACAGGCCCGAGCCACAGCCGCTGAGCTCCCTCTACTCCGAGGAAGAGGAGCGCAACTTCCCGCGCTTCAGCCGAAACGTCGGCTGATATTCCGGTACGGCAGCATCGTCTCGATCCTCTCTATTACAGCTCGCCGACTCTCGGGATTCTCCAGTGGTAGTTTCTCCGTATCGATGAGAATTTTCGGAGAGAGATCGTAGCCCGCATACCATTTCAGATAGCGGGCATTCAGGTTCTCCAGGTAGTCGCGCGGAATATCGCTTTCGAGTCCGCGGTTCCGCTTGCGAATTCGCTCGAGCGCCGTATCCACCGTGCAGTCGAGGTAGACGAGCAGGTCCGGGCTCTGCGCGTGCTCGAGCATGTTGTCGAGCAGCGTCGAATAGGTCTGAAACTCCTCCTCGAGCATGTCGCCGTCGTCGTAAAGCATCTCGGCAAAGATTCGGTCGCCGAATATCGAGCGGTCGAGGGTCCCCCCGCCGTTTCTGAAAATCTCCTTTATCATCCGGAAGCGCTCGTTCAGAAAATGGATCTGGAGGGTGAACGCCCAGCGCTTCTTGTCCGCGTAGAATCGGTCGAGGAGGTTCAACGTGTAGGGGTTGGTGAGCTCGCGAAAGAGCGGTACGCCCGCCTCCTGCTCAAGGATCTCCCCCATCGTCGTCTTGCCGACACCGATCTGTCCTTCAATGATTATCACGACCCGGTCGCTCCTTGATGTGCTCACAGTACTTTGGTGCGGTACTTCACCCCGGCGACGTTACAGGCCAGTTTGACCTGATCCTCGAGGTCGCGTCTGGACTTCACCCGGACGGTGGAACGAGAGACGCTTACGTCCACCCCTTCGACATCGTTCAGTCCGCGAAGGCTCGCCACCATCGCCTGGGCCTTTTCCTCGGTAAGTCCGTCGACAAGATAACTTCTTACTTTCGATTTGAACATGCTCGCTCCCGGCGGTCTTTCGAGGGCATTATAGCGATTATGCCAGCGAAGCCCAATGTCTCGGAAGCACACGTTCGCCCTTTGTCAGCACTGTCTGCAGCCCCTCGCTGGCCGTTGAGCGGTCACCGGCAGGCTCGCGCTCGCGCAGTTCATCGCTGGTGAGCTCCTCGAGAACAGCCGTGACTCCCTCAGAGAGGGCCTCGAGGTTGTAGCCCCCCTCGAGCACGTGCACGATGCGGCCGTCGGCATGTTGCTCGGCAATCTCCACGAGTGCACGGGTCATCCAGCGGAAGCCGTCCACCGAGAGTTGCATGCGCGCGAGCGGATCATCACGATGGGCGTCGAAGCCGGCCGAAACCAGCAGAAGCTGCGGGTCGAACTCCCCGAGCACCGGCAGCACCACCTCTTCGAAGGCGATGGCGTAGTCGCGGTCTGTCTGCCCGGCCGGCAGGGGCAGGTTCAACGTGTATCCCTGGCCGATGTCGCGGCCGGTGTCCTGTACGAGTCCCGTTCCGGGAAACAGGGGATACTCGTGGACCGAGACGTAGAGCACCGAGGGATCCTCGTAGAAGCTCCACTGCGTGCCGTTGCCGTGGTGCACATCCCAGTCGATGATGGCGATGCGTTCGAGACCATAGGCATCCTGCGCGTAGCGGGCCGCGACGGCGATGTTGTTGAACAGGCAGAAGCCCATCGCCCGGTTTCTCTCCGCATGATGCCCCGGTGGCCGCGGCAGGGCGAAGCTCCGTCGGACCTCGCCTGCAAGGACGGCGTCGACTGCCGTAATGGTACCGCCGGCCGCCCGCAGCGCCGCGCGGTAGGACTCGGGTGCAACGCCGGTGTCCGCATCGAGCATGCGCGGGCGCTCCCCGTCGGTTGCCGCGATGCGGCTGATGTAATCGCGATTATGAATGCGCGCGAGCTCGTCATGGCCTGCGTCTCCTGCCGGCAGATCGAGTAACTCGTCGGCAAATGCGACCAAGTCGATTGCCTGGTCCACCGCAACAAGTCGTTCGGGCCGCTCGGGGTGTCCGTCCCCGTTCTTGTGTTTCAGGTAGAGTGGGTCGCGAACCAATCCTACGTTCATTACAGCCGGTACCTCAGACCGAGCCCCACATCGACGTCGAGGTCGAAACCGGGAAACACTTCAACACCCGGCGACGCCTCACCGTGGAGCTCGATGCGTTGGGTGAGAAGATACTGAATGGTGACCGGAAAGCGAATACCGACCGCGAGATCGGCGTCCTCACGCTCCTGCGTGGCGGTGAGGTTGCTGTCCTCATTGAATACCTTCACCGCGCCGCCGATACCGACGTGCCAGTCGACATCGTTCTCGAGGGTCTGATCAATGACCCATACGTCGGTGTTGATCTGCAGGTGATTGGCGAGCGCCCAGCCGATGCCCAGGGCGATGCGGTCGGCAATGACCATGCTGAAGCCCGTCGGATCGCCGGCGATGAACCCGACGCCCACGTCACCATCAGCGAAGGCGGGGGTCGCGGCGAGAGACAACAGCACAAGGAGCAGCAGCGTGAAGACGCGTCGGTTCATTCGGTAACCTCCAAACTTGACAATCGAATTCTTCGGGCGTAGCTTACTTCCGTCAAGGCACTTCAATGGGGCGTGGACTGTTAATTGGCCTGTGGTTGCTTATCGTTTCTCTCGTACCGGCTTCCGCCCAGGACGGCGGCTCCGCCCCGGATTCGTCTGAGGTGTCCGAGCCCGACGCATACGTTGTGCCGATACACGGCGCCATAGATCGTCCCCTCGCAGTGTACATCAGCCGTAGTGTCCAGCGCGCCCGCGCAGACGGCGTCTCCTTCGTGATTTTCGACATCGACACCTTCGGCGGCCGGGTGGATTCCGCCCTCGAGATCACCACGCGCATCGGATCTCTCACCGACATCGAAACCGTGGCCTACGTGCGTGTGCGCCCCGAGGGCACGGGAGTCAGCTGGTCCGCCGGGGCGATCATATCGATGGCAGCCGATCGCATCTACATGGCCCCCGGGACCTCCATGGGTGCCGCGGCGCCGGTACTCCAGGGCCCCGGCGGTGGGCAGGAAGCGGCAAGCGAGAAGACGGTGAGCGCGGTGCGCACCCAGATGGCCGCTCTCGCGGAGAAGAACGGGTATCCGCGGGCGATCGCGCTCGCAATGGTGGATGCCGACGTCCGCGTACTGGAGACGCTCGTCGGCGGAGAGCGCCGGATCGTCACCGGTGAAGAGCTCGCCCGCCTGCAGGAAGAGGCAGAGGCCGGCGGCCCGAACGTGGAGGTGGAGTCCACCATCTCCGAGGAGGGGAAACTGCTCTCGCTGACCGCCGGCGAGATGGAGCGCTACGGCGTTTCCTCAGGCTCTCCGGCCACCTTCGACGAGCTGTATGGGGAGCTCGGAGTCGAGGCAGAGCGCGTTGCGGAGCTCGCACCTGACTCCGCCGACCGCATCGTTTCGGTGATAACCGGCAGCGCATTCACGAGCCTGCTCATTCTCGCAGGCCTGGTGGCCCTCTTCCTCGAGATCACCAGCCCGGGCTTCGGTATTCCGGGCTCGGTGGCCGTCATCGCCTTCTCCCTGCTGTTCACCGCGAACTTCATGCTCGGTCGCGTGGCCTCCCTGGAGCTTCTCCTTTTCATGGGCGGGCTCGTTCTGCTGCTTCTCGAGGTGTTCGTCATTCCCGGCTTCGGCGTGGCGGGAATATCCGGTCTCGTGCTTCTGCTGTCCTCCCTCATACTCTCAATGCAGGGCTTCATTGTGCCGGAGTTCGACTGGCAGTGGGACCTCTTGAATCGCAACGTGTTACTGGTTCTGGCAAATACGGTGGGCGCCTTTCTTGCCTTTGCGGGCTTTGCCTATCTGTTCGGGCGCACCGACATGTTCAGTCGACTCAAGCTGGCCGACACCCAGGAGACGACCGCGGGGTTCACCGTGCAGACCAACGAGGTGCGCGAGCGGTACCTCGGCAGGACCGGCCGCGCGGTGTCGACCCTCCGCCCTGCGGGCAGCGCCGATATCGATGACGAGCGGGTGTCGGTGGAGTCCGACGGCGAATGGATCGATGCGGGCACCGAGATCGAGGTGATCCGGGTCGACGGGAACCGCATCATCGTGAGGAGTCGCTCATGAACGCCGCGTTCTGGTGGAGGTAGGCGATGCCGCTGTGGGGATCCTTCGTGCTCATCGGGGTAGGGCTCATCGCGATATTCGCCGAGCTTCTCATCCCGGCCTTCGGGCTGATCGGGCTCGCCGGGCTCGGCTCCGTCATCGCGGCGGTGGTCTTCGCCTACAACGAGCACGGTGATGCGCTCGGCACGGTCGTGCTTGCCACCGCGCTCGTGACAACGCCGCTCGCCCTCTTCCTGGGGCTCAAGTACTTTCCGAAAACGTTCATAGGCAAGCGACTCATCCTCTCCGACAGCTTCGACCGCGACAGCGGCTACGCCTCCTACACGAGCTCCGACTACGAAGGACTCGTCGGCAAGCACGGCCGGGCGAAAACGACGCTCCGGCCCTCGGGCGTGGCAGAGATCGACGGCCGAAAGCAGAGTGTCGTCACGGCGGGTGAGTTCATAGAGCAGGACGCGGCGATCCGCGTCGTCCGCGTGGAGGGCAGTCGCGTCGTTGTGCGACGTGCCGAGGACGACGGCGGCGACACGGGTGGTGGCGCAGACGGTGGGAACGGCGGCGCCGCGCCGAAATCGAGTGAAGGAGTGTAGCAATGCAAGTGATCATTCTCTATGTCGTACTGGGGCTCGTAGCCCTCGGTATTCTCTTTCTGTTCATCAAGTTCTTCGGGTTGTGGTTTCGCGCCCTGCTTTCGGGCGCGCCCGTGGGCCTCGCGCGCCTCATCGGTATGTGGCTTCGGAACGTGAGCCCGGCAATAATTGTGGACTCGCGCATCATTCTGGTGAAGGCCGGCATTCCCATGGAATCCGAGCTTCTCGAGACCCACTACCTGGCAAGCGGTGATGTGCGACGGGTCAGTCAGTCACTCGTGGCGGCGAACAAGGCGAACATCCCCCTCGATTTCCAGAGGGCTGCGGCCATCGATCTGGCCGGACGCGATGTTCTCGAGGCGGTCAAGACCAGCGTGAATCCGAAGGTGATCGATTGTCCGAACCCGGAGCAGGGCAAGTCGGCCATCGAGGCGGTGGCGAAGGACGGCATCCAGCTCAAAGTGAAGGCGCGCGTGACCGTTCGAGCCAACATCGAGCGACTCGTCGGCGGCGCCACCGAGGAAACCATCATTGCCCGTGTGGGCGAGGGTATCGTTACGACCATCGGCTCCTCGGAAACCTACAAGGACGTCCTCGAGAACCCGGACCTCATCTCGCGGCGAGTTCTCGAGAAGGGCCTCGATGCGGGAACCGCTTTCGAGATACTGTCCATCGACATTGCCGATATCGACGTCGGTCAGAACCTCGGCGCCAAGCTTCAGGCCGACCAGGCTGAGGCCGACAAGCGTCGATTCCAGGCCGAGGCCGAGCAGCGACGTGCAGCGGCACGCGCCCGTGAGCAGGAGATGGTCGCCGAGGTGCAGGCGAACCGTGCAAAAGTCGTACTCGAAGAGGCAGAGATCCCCAGGGCGATCTCCGAGGCGTTCCGCGCGGGTCATCTGGGCATCATGGATTACTACCGGATGCGAAACATCCAGGCCGACACCGATATGAGAAACTCCATCGGCGGTCAGGGCGACCAGCAGGATGAGCAACCGGGTGGTCAGCCCGGTGGCGGCTCGGAGACGCCGTCCGAGTAGGTTCTATGGAAGAACTGTTTCAGCTGATTCTCGCGCTGCTCGTACTATCGTTTCCGCTTCTGTCGATTCTCTCCCGCCGTCGTCAGGCCGGGCGCACTCGCCGCGGCGGGGCGCGCGCGCCCCGGGTGACGCGCGGGTGGCGTCGCCGGCGGCGCGGGGAGGCTGCCGAGGAGGGTGAGAACGGTGGCGCCCGGGCAGATACGGGCGAGCTCATGGGTTCCGGGGCAGAGGAGGCTACCCGCGCCCGGCGTCGCGAGGGAGCCGAGCGCAGCGGGCGGACGCAACGGGGCGGGCAGGCCGGCGGCGAAGGCCTCGGCCGTGCAGGCGCCGGTCGCCTGGAAGATACCGCAGGCGCGGGGCGCCCCAGGCAGCCACAGGCCGCCGCACTCGAGCGTATCGCCCGGCGCTCACGCCTTCAGCAGGCCGTCATCTGGGCGGAGGTGCTCGGCAGACCCAGGGCGCTTCGCCGTTCGAGCGACCCCTGGGATGACGAGGGAACCCTCTAAGCGCGCTTCAGCACGAACACCGCGGGATAGACTCCACCGATCTCGATGACCCGGACATTGATGATGTCCACCTCGTCGATCTCGCGGACGGCTCGGTTGAAGGCGGCGCGTCGCTTCCCCACGAGCACCACGAGGCGCCCGCCGGGCCGCAGGACGGTGACGGCCCCGGAGAGGAACTTGCGGTAGAGGTCGGTGTAGTTCGTCCGACGACCGAGGCGGATGCCGTACGGCGGGTTGGTCACCAGCGCGTCCACCGATGCCGCGGGGTAGGATTCGGCGAGATCCCGCGCGTCGGCCTCGCGCACGTCGATGCGCCCGGCGAGACCGAGGGCCGTTGCGTTGGCTCGTGTGCCTTCGACAGCTTCCGGGTCCCGGTCGGCTCCCAGACAGCGCAGGTCGCTGCGGAGCGACGCCGCCTCGACGAGAATCGTCCCGGAGCCGCAGAAGGGGTCGAGGACAGTTGTCGGCGTCGTGTCCGTGGGCGCGGGGAGCTCGGCCAGCCGCAGAAGCCCGTATGCGATGGTGGTCCGCAGGGTCACGCGCGGGCGGTATACCCACGAGTAGCGCCTGTCGAGGGAGGTCCGCGTCCATTGTACGCCGACGAGCCAGGTGTCATCGATCGCATCGACGCGCACCTCGGTGTCGAAGTCCTCGAGGTCCACGGCCGTCCCGTAGTGCTCGACCAGCGCCGCTCCGGCGATCCGCTGCGCATCCATGCTTCCGAACTCATGCTCCCCGCTGCGCTGGGTGGTGACCCGAAAGCGCGAGGCGGCCCGCATCTCGACTATCTCGAGGTCCGCCAGGTCAGCCTCCAGGCCCTCGAGGGGCTCCGGCTCCGCCATCGGCAGGAACGCGACATGGCGGATGACGTGAAAACAGCTTCGAAGACTGAGCGCGATTTCGCGAAGATCAGCCTCCGGCAGATCGCAGTGGAGCATCACCTGCCCCCCGAGGTCGAGCGGGCGGAGCTCGATCTCGTAATCGGAGGCGGCGAGACGCTCGCGGAGCTCACGCTCGACGATGTCTTCCATGCCGGGAGTCGTGGTTATTCGAAGCGAAACCGTGCGAGGTGACACGTCATCGATACTATTGGTATTCTTCCGCCATGAAAACCGCGAGGGTAGCACATGAGCTGGTTCGGTAAGATCGTCGGAGGAACACTCGGACTCTTTGTCGGTGGTCCCATTGGCGCCATAGGCGGCGCCGCGCTGGGCCATTACGTATTTGATCGCGGGGGCGATCAGGCAGGTGGTAGTTTCGCCGGTGAGCGCATCGGCGGTGGACAGCAGGGTTTCTCGAGCCGGGAGCAGGCCCAGGCCACCTACTTCGTGGCCCTCTTCTCGATGCTCGGCAAGCTTGCCAAGGCGGACGGCACGGTGAGCCGCGCGGAGGGCGAGGCATTCAAGAATATGGTCCGCCAGATGCCGCTCAGCCACGAGCAGCGCGAGTTCGCCATCAACGTCTTCAACGAGGCCAAACGATCTCCCTACTCGATCGAGGACTTCGCCCGCCAGTTTCAACAGATAACCGCGGGTCGCCCCGAGATCCACACGCAGATGGTGGACATGCTCTACCAGCTCGCCGCCGTGGATCAGCATCTTCATGAGCAGGAGGAAGCCGCGATCCGCAGCGTCTCGCGCATCCTCGGCCTCAACGACCGGCAGGTCGACGGCATCAAGGCGAAGTATTTCGATGCCGCGGGCTCGCATTACGAGGTGCTCGGTATCCCGGCCTCGAGCAGCGATGATGAGGTTCGCAAGGCCTACCGGGAGCTTGCCCGCAAGTACCATCCCGACACCGTCGTTTCGAAGGGGCTGCCGGAGGAGTTCGTCGACTTCGCGCACACGCGTTTCAAGGAGATTCAGTCGGCGTACGAGGCGGTGAAGCGTGAGCGCAACATGAGCTGACACCGGCGCGCGGGGCCACTTCGGTACCGTAGCCGCGCCCTGCAGCGGAAGTCCACTCTGCGTGCTCCCCGTTCGCTCGCCTCGCCCAGGGGGCTCGGCTCGGCTCACGAGGTCGCACTTGAGCGGCCTTCCGGCGCGGGCGCGCCGTGGGGTGGAGGCGGCCCCGCGCGCCGGGCGCGTTCTGGGGGCCGGGCGGCGATCGGGAGGGGGCGGAAGCCAGGGTGCTTCGCACCGCGCGCGGGGGCACCTCGGTACCGTAGCCGCGCCCTGCAGCGGAAGTTTACTCTGCGTGCTCCCCGTTCGCTCGCCTCGCCCAGGGGGCTCGGCTCGGCTCACGAGGTCGCACTTGAGCGGCCTTCCGGCGCGGGTGCGCCGTGGGGTCGGGTCAGCCGCGGAGGCGGGCGGTGAACTCCTGGAGTTCGGTGCGCAGATCGGGGAGGTAGAAGCCGCCGACGTGTTTGAACGCGGGGGTGCCGCGATAGTAGACGATGATGGTGGGAACCTCGTAGACGAGAAACTCACTGGCTGCAGTCGGATGGCGTTCCATCCTCACGTGATAGCCGGGAACGCTCGGGAAACGGCGCAGCAGACGGCGCACTCGCGGGGCGAGGTCGACCGACTCCGGGGAATCCTGTCGGGTGAAGAGGATGGCAAGCGCTTGTTGCGTTGAGATCGCCTGTTCGAGCTCTGATACCTGCTGGATCTCGGTCATGAGCTCAGTCTACGGGGCTTGCTGTGTGATTACAACCTGGGGCCGCTATTGGCCGAATCGCATGGCGGCGCCGGGATTACGCTTGAGGAACTCGACCACGTCATCTCGGGGCACGAACAGCAGATCGAGCGGGTCG
Source organism: Spirochaetota bacterium (assembly GCA_009908925.1). Taxonomy (GTDB): domain Bacteria; phylum Spirochaetota; class Spirochaetia; order DSM-27196; family PWMO01; genus JAAAOH01. Next base: position 12,908 of record JAAAOH010000295.1, read on the forward strand.
TCGTGGTGATAGGTGTAGCCGGAGGGCTCGTCTCGCTGAATGGCGCGCATGCTTCCCGCGACATCGCCGTGGCGGAGGCTCGCGACGGCGTTTTCACCACGCATCACGGTTACCGAGCCGGCGCTTATGAGATAAATGCCGTCGGCGTGCTCGCCTTCGGTGATAAGGTTGCCCCTTCCATCACGCCGTGTTTTCACAAGCACCGACTCGAGCCACATGCGCTGGTAATCGGTAAGAGAGGCGAGCTGGTTGCTCGAGACGAGTGTGTTCCAGGTTTCCTCGCTGCGGTTCGTGATGAGGCGGCGCAGGACCCGCTCGAACTCGGTGCCGGCGATGAAGTTAATGAATTTGCTCTTTGGTATCGCGTAGAGCTCCACGTCAGTTTCGGCGATGATATCGGCGGTGCGGGCGGTACCGGCAAGCAACGCTACCTCGCCGAAGTACTCGTAGGCACCAAGGTATTTGCCCCGTACTAGTTGCTCCATGTGAACACGAGCTGTGCCGGTGCGGATAATGAAAAACTCGTGCCCTCGCGTGCCCTGCTCTATGATCTTCTCACCCTGCTGGTAGGTGCGGAGCTCTACGATACTCAAGAACTCCTGCACCTTGTAGACCGGCAGCACATGGAAAAAGTCGAGATGCTTGAGCACATCGAGGATATGGTACGCCGCCTCATGCGGCGACTGTTCGGTTTCGAAGTAAAGGGTGTTTTCGATACCGAAGGTGGCGAGCGTAAGCTGCGTTTCATCCTGGGGTGGGAAGTCCTTCTGCGCAATGTGATACACCACCGTGCGCCGCTGTACATCCTCCGGTAACGAGTTGAGGTATGTAATGGGAGTGTGCAGAGGCGCGATGCCTGCCTCGTGATATATCACGTCGTTGTCCCAGGGAAAGTTTGCGAGTTGCTCGAAACGGCGCTCCGAAATGTAGTCGTTGTCGTACATGTCCCGCTGCACTTCGGGGTCGGCCTGATGGTCGGAGGAATAAACGAAGGTCTTGTCCTGAAAGGCCAGTCGGAATCCCATCGTCGGAATGGAGTGCACGGTATAGAAGATGTGAAACTCACCACCGTGCAGATAGAACGATCGGCCGATGTACACCGGGTGATAGGTAAACAGACGACGCAGGTACTCCACCGATTCGCCGGAGAACGCCGCGTACTTGGTGAGAAAACTCTGCATGATGGTGGGCGTTGTGAAGATGGTAACCCGCGACTCCTCGAGAATCTTCTGAAATGTGCCCGCGTCGTGGTCGGCGTGGCAATGTGTGAGAATGATGCTGTCGATGAACTTCGGGTTCACATTCGAGCGTTCGAGCCATTCGGTGGAGTTGACCGGAGGGTCCACCATGATGCCGTTGCCGTGTAGCCAAATGATGAAGCCGGAGGTGTTGTCGTTCGGATCGAATCCGTGGCTCGGCCCGAGACAGGTAACCGCAAAGCGCGGCGGCACAAAGGGTTCCGAAAGACGTTGGCCGATGTCGTAGGTCGGTTGGTACTGCACAGTGTCGGGCACCTCAGCGGCGAGCGCATCGTCGATATGGACTTCGAATACCCCGCGCTCGGTCTGATAAATCGAGACGCGCCCGTAGTGAAGCGTGCCCTTCGTGCTGAAACGACGAATGGCGAGAAGATCCGAGAGCTTAAGCCCCCGACGAAAATAGGCGACCTCGCCGGAGATATCGGGCACGAAGGCGTCGTCGGCGGCCGGGTATGCGTCACTCTCGAGGCTCAGGCTGCGAGGGCCGAACACCGCTTGCCGCAGAGCAACCACGAGCCGGCGTGCCTGCTCGTCTGAGCAGAATACGGTCACCCGTTGCTTCTTGAGAAAGAAGTTGAAATAGATCGGGAACTCCATGTCGGCGACGTTTATGCCCTTCTGCCAGTGGAAGAGCACACGCGGCAACACGAATATGCGGGGGACTGAGTCCTCAGTCGGAATTGTATCTTTGATCGTCTCCGGCGGCGCCCCGAACTGAATGTTTCCCTCCGGGGTCTTAACCAGATAACCGCCCCGAGGGAGGGCGGTTACGATACCTTTATGATCTACGGGCTCGGTCACGACTGATGCACTCATGGATGCTCTTATCCGACAGTATAGTTCAGCGTATGCAGCCGCGCAACAACGGACTTCGAGGAATCGAACGTCCCATTCCGGCGCAGCCTGTCGCTATCCACAATGATCGGCGCGAACGTCCGCAACAATTACCGCCACCGGGCGGCAGTGTCGTCGACGAACTCGGTCAGTACGGCACCCGATCCGGCTTGGACTTCCAGTAGCGAAAGGGCTCGAGACAGGCTTCTCGCTCGAGCTCTACGAGGGGGATGTCGCGCTCGACGGTTGGGCGGGCCAGATCTTCGTAAATCGCCCGATCGTCGAAGCCGATCTTTGCCGCGTCATGCTTTGTCGCGCCTCGGTAGATCCGCGGGATGCGTGCCCAGTAGGCCGCCGCGTAGCACATGGGACAGGGTTCGCAGCTGGTATAGAGCTCGCAGTCGGAGAGGTGGAAGCGGCCGAGAACGCGCGAAGCCTCGCGAATGGCGTTTACCTCCGCGTGCGCGGTGGGATCCTTGCTACCGACCACCGTGTTGTGGCCGCGGCCGACAATGTGACCGTCATGAACCACAACGGCCCCAAAGGGACCGCCCTGACCCGTGTCTACCGCTTGTCGCGCCTCTTCGATCGCTGCCTGCATGAACTCATTCATAGTTTCGTTCCGGAAGAAAGGATTGCACAGAAGGCGGGTGGTTTCAAGCTGAGGCCCCAAAAAAGGCCGGCGACCCGTGGCCGTCGGCCTTCCGTGTGACAGGCGCCGGAGACACCGTACACAAGAGGATATGAGAAGCTACTTCTTTAGCTTACGCTGATCCGCTTCTGGCTTTCCCAAAGTCCGTGGATGTTGCAGTAGCTTGTCGCGAAGAGCGTTCCGGAGGACTTCAGCATGACAGTCGCCTGCGTGGTCGGCTCGGTGTATGCGGGACCCTCGTTCGGGCCTTTAACCGCCTCGCCGTGGGCACTGAAGTCCGATTGCGAGAGCTGGAAGGAGAACTTGTCGTCATCCGGCTTGAAGTGAAGGGCAATCCATCGGATATGATGCTCGGTCGTGTTGGGGTGCGCGATCTCGGCGCCGACTCGGGCGCCGACGGTGACTTTCTCACCGGCTGCTACTGAATCGGGTGCTTCGATAACCGGGACATGTTTTTCTTTTTTCCAGTCTGCTTCCTGAAATAATTCGGCAAATTGAGCCATATTACTATGCTCCTCAAGAGGTATTTGCATGCATCTGAGATGTAATGCTTATCTCTATTATAGCAGTTTTTGAGCGGCTGTCAATTATCGGTAGGCAAGCCCGCGTGTTCGGCGCTACGATGAGCTCATGAACGCAAAGACCTTTCGCGCGCTCCGTGTGAGAGAGGAAGACGGCACGTTTAACCGCAGGGTCGAGGACTGCCGTGTCGATGAGCTTCCGGCCGGTGAGGTTTTAATCCAGGTCCGGTACTCCTCGCTGAACTACAAGGACGCCCTCTCGGCGAGCGGAAACCGCGGCGTCACGAGGAACTACCCCCATACACCGGGGATCGACGCGGTGGGTGTGGTCGAGCACGATGAAACCGGTGCGCTCGAGCCGGGGACGGAGGTGGTGGTCCATGCTCACGACCTCGGCGCAAATACTTGGGGTGGCTTCAGTGAACGGATCCGGGTGCCCGTGGGCTGGGTTCTGCCGCTGCCAAACGGCCTGACGATGCGCGAAGCCGCCGGGTATGGGACCGCCGGCTTCACCGCGGCCCAATCGATTCTGGAGCTTGCGGAAAACGATGTCTCCACCGACGCGGGCCGGATACTGGTCACTGGCGCGAGCGGCGGGGTCGGAAGCATTGCCACCGCCATTCTCGCGAAGCTCGGGTACTCGGTCACCGCTGTGAGCGGCAAGGAGAGCGCGGCCGACCGTTTGCGCTCATTTGGCGCGGTCGAGGTCGTCTCGCGGGAGGAGGCGGTCGACGAGTCTTCGCGTCCGCTTCTCAAGAGCCGCTGGGCCGGCGTGGTGGACACCGTGGGAGGACCCATCCTCGCGTCCGCAATCCGTGCCACCGCCCACGGCGGGGTGGTCACAGCCTGCGGAAACGCGGCATCCGGCGATCTGCCTCTCACCGTCTACCCCTTCATTTTGCGTGGCGTGCGCCTCGTGGGTGTCGACTCGGCCTGGGTGGCCGAGGATCGCCGGCGGGCGATCTGGAGTCGCCTTGCCGGACCTTGGTCGGTAGACGGGGCCCTCGAATTGATGCTTAGCGAAACCGATCTCGCGGGGACGGAGGAATGGATCGCTCGCATCCTCAAAGGCGACGGGCAGG
>JAAAOH010000160.1 GCA_009908925.1 Spirochaetota bacterium
ATTCGGCCGGTGCATGCGCCGCTGGTGCCTGAGACGCTTCGGCGGGTGTGGATGTGTGAGGTCCCGACCCCGCCGGTTCGCTGGCGTCGCGGGCAGCGGGGGACGAGTGTGGTGGTGCCGGCCTACGCGGTGGCCGATTTGGCCGAGGCGTGCCAACAGGCTGCTTGATACTTCACACGCAGTCGAAGAGATCCTCCAGACCGTCGCGTATCAGATCGACCTCTTCCCTGTTTATCGTGTGGGGCATGCCGGGATAGAGGCGCTCGGAAACCTCGGCGTTCAGCCCTCGCATGAGCTCCGCTGAATCGAGCACCCGCGTGCGCGGGACCATAAAATCGATATCGCTGCTCCCGAGGAAAACCGGCGTGCGCTCGAGATCACCTTTACGGCGCGAAAGCCGCGAGTCCTCCCCGAGGAGGGCACCGGAAAGCGCAAAGACGCCTCCATACCTGCCGGGCCTGTGGAGCACATACTCGAGGGCGAGACAGGCCCCCTGGCAGAAGCCCATCAGAACGATGCGCTCTCGCGGCACTCCTGCCTCTCCGAGGGCTTCGACGATTCCGTCTATGAGCTCGAGCGCAGCCGAGACGTAGGGCTGGTTGCGCGAGATGGGCTCGACGACCCCGCGCGGAAACCACACCCCGTTCTCCGCCTGCGGCGCGAGATAGGAGATGCGATCACAGTCGAGGAGTTCGGAGAGATCAACGAGGTTATCGGCGCTCGCGCCCTTGCCGTGGAGAAGGATCATGGCCCCCTCGGCGCGCTCAACCGGCGCTCCGGCATGTCGTATGGGTTGCTGCTGGTGCGGTTTCATTGGTGCCTCCGGTCGCCTGCGTCGCCGACCTTGCGGTAGAGTAGCAGCTGCTGCGGCGGTGACGCAAAGCCGATGGCGCGGACGCGCTGCTTGAGCCGCACCACCTCCCGGCGGATGTCCGCGTACTCGGGGTGGCCGGCGGCATAGTCGGCGTAGTAGTCGAGATTCTCGAGCTTGTCATCGAGGTCGACATCCGCGCTTTCCGGCTCGGGGGGACGGTATTCGTGTCGCTCGACCTCATCGAGGTCATCGCGATCGAGGAGTTCGCCGAGTTGCCCCCTCGTGAGCGTGGGGTTGTGGGGAATGCCATGCGTGCGGTCAACCATGGCCTTGAGGTGATGCAGATCCCGTCCGACCTGCTCGCGCGGATCGGACACGTCGGAAACCATCTCGTGGACGATGAGCGTGCCTTCCTCGCGGAGGACGCGCATGAGCTCCCCGAGAGCCTGCCCCGGGGCTTCGAGGTGGTGGATGGTGTTCGAAAGCACGACAGTGTCGAAGGCGTCATCGCCGAAGGGTAGGCCCGTCGCGTCGGCACCGGAGAACTCCACCGGCGCATCGGGATGAGCGGTCGCAAAGTAGGCGCGCGCCTGCTCGAGGGCGTCTTCGTCGGCATCGACGGCATCTATCCGCTCGTAGGATGCAAGCTGCTCGACGAGCATTTCGGTGAACTCCCCGTCTCCACACCCGACCTCGAGCAGCCGGCCTCCCTGGACCGAGCCGAGTGTGCGGGCGACGACCTCCGGGATATCAGCCATCGGTCCCCCGAGCATCGAGAACCTCCGCCGGTACGCCCGAGATAGCCTCCCGGATCGTATCGCCGACATCCGCCTCATCGACGCGGGGATCGCTGAGAACGCGGCGATAGCGCCGAGCGCCCGGACAGAAGGCGAAGAGGCCGAGCATGTGCCGGTAGACGTTGCGCGGCGAGCGGCCCATGGCGGTAACTTGCTCCACGTAGGGGATCATTGCCTCGGCGATCTCGCGTCGGCTCGGTACCGGCGCGGTACTCCCGTAGAGGTCCCGGTCGGCAGTTGCGAGGAAGTAGGGATTGTCGTAGGCCGCCCGCCCGATCATCGCGCCGTCGAGCTGTTCGAGATGCTTCCGTATCGCCTCGAGGGAATCGATGTGGCCGTTTATCTCGATGGACAGCGTCGGGAAATCCTCCTTCAGGCGATACACGTCCTCGTAGCGCAGAGGTGGGACATTCCGGTTTTCCTTGGGGCTGAGCCCCGCGAGAATCGCGACGCGGGCATGGACGATGAACCTGTCCGCATTCGTCGCGGAGACCCGGGAGACGAAATCGGCAAGGTCATCATAACTCTCCCTGCCGTCGATCCCGATACGGTGCTTCACCGTCACCGGCTTGCCGGTCGCCGACTTCATCGCCTCCACGACCCGCGCGACGCGGTCGGGATCGGCCATGAGGCAGGCCCCGAAGGCGCCGTTCTGCACCCGGTCGCTCGGGCAGCCGACGTTCAGATCATACTCATTATAGCCGTAGGCTTCCGCCGCGCGCACGGATTCGGCACAGGCGGCCGGGTCGTCTCCGCCGATCTGAAGGGAAAGCGGATGCTCATCTGGATGAAAGCCGAGGAGGTGATCTCGGTCACCGAAGCGGATGGCGCCGGTGGTGATCATCTCCGTGTAGAGCAACACGCGGCGCGTGATACGCCGCATGAAGTAGCGGTAGTGGCGATCGGTCCAGTCCATCATGGGCGCGATGCTCACGGGGTGGCGCATCACGGGCTCGCCTCGGGCGAATCGGATTCCGCGGCGTCGGACTCTGGCGAATCGGCCTCCAGACGCTCACGGGCTTCGGCAAGCGCGCGCCGGTAGGCATCGATGAGGGCGGGATGCGGATTCGGCAGTTGCGCCACGACGCGCTCGCTCCAGGCGAGGTACTCGGTACGTCGGTCCCGGCTCCAGTTCGGCGGCGGAGCGGTCGCGATGTCCTCCACGTTGCAGAGCTTGTCGGCGATCTTCAGTTGAGCCGCCGCCCATGAGGCCTCGGCGGCGTGCTCCACCTGCAGCTCCTTTCGGGTCTGTTTTTCGAGGCTCTTGTCGTCGGTCACTTCGGCCACGATTTCCGCCACCTCCGAACCGAACTCGTTCCGCAGCTCCTCAATGGTTGCCTCGGTGTCCTCCACCGTATCGTGAAGGAGCGCCGCGGCGAGGACATGCGGATCCTCTATGCCGGCGAGCGTCCCGAGGTAGTGCGCTACACGAATGGGATGGTTGATGTAGGGGGCCTTCTCGCCCCCTTTTCGCCGCTGGCGGGTGTGCCGGCGCGCCGCGAAGTCGAGGGCGCGAAGCACGAGAGAGACTCCGGTGTCACTGCTCATGCCCGTCCCGCCGCTGTGCCCGCATCGATGTCATGCTGTGTAAGATACATGCGCCCGGGGGGCTTAGTCGAGAATCATGCCGGCGCCGAGGCACACCTCGCCGTCGTAGAGCACGCCGAACTGACCCGGTGCGACACCGCGATCGGCGCGATCCATCTCCACCCGCAGGGTATCGCCGGCGGCGGACGCCGCCTTTCCCGCGCCGGCGGCGGGCTCGACACGGCAGGGCACCAGGTCGGGGCCGTGTCGGATGCGCACCGAAAGGCGGTCGCGCGCGGGAGGACCGGCTATCCAGTGAAGCTTCGCGAGCGTAAAGGATCGCCTGCTCGCCTCGCCCGCGTTCTCGCGGTGTGACACCAGGATCTCGTTCCGCTCTGTGTCCTTGTCCACCACGTACCACGGGCCCCCGCCCAACCCCAGGCCCTGTCGCTGGCCGATAGTGTAGAACCAGAAGCCGCGGTGGGTGCCGAGGTGTCGGCCGGTTTCACGCTCGACGATGCGGCCCTCGCGCTCGCCGAGATAGTGTCGGATGAACTCCGGATAGCGCACCTGCCCCAGGAAGCAGATACCCTGACTGTCCTTTCTGTCCTTGTTCGGAAGATCGATTTCCCGCGCCCGGGCGCGGACCTCGTTCTTGTCCATCGCGCCGACGGGGAACCAGGCCCGTGACAGCTGTTCCTGGGTAAGATGGGAGAGGAAGTAGGTCTGATCCTTCACCGGGTCCACGCCGCGCTTGAGGACTGCAAGATCGCCTGAGTGATCCACGCGTGCGTAATGACCGGTGGCGATTCGATCGTAGTCGTCGCCGAGGTACTCGTAGAAAGCGCCGAACTTGATGCGTTGATTGCAGAATATGTCGGGACTCGGCGTGCGCCCCTCGCGGAGTTCGGAGAGCGCGTAGGAGACCACCCGCTCGTAGTACTCGAGCTGCAGCGGCACGACTTCGACGGGCACGTCGAGCTTTTCGCAGACCTGCCGCACGTAGGCGAGGTCCTCCTCCCATGGGCACTCGCCGATGCTTTCCAGTTCGTCCTCGAGCCATACTTTGAGGTAGAAGGCGGTCACGTCTCCGACTCCCGAGGAAAGGGCCTCGTGAAGCGCCACGGAGCTGTCCACTCCGCCGGAGACCAGGGCGGCTATCTTCATATACCGGAAAGATGCACTTCGCAGGCTGCAGGATCAAGTACCGCATTTGCCTTTGCGGGCGCAGGATTTATATTCTACAGTGGTGTATGGCGGGATGAGACTGCTCACCCGGCCAAGATATCAAATGGAGCAAGGCAGGTTATTCATGAGAGCAACGTCGGTCGGCCTCAGTGATCTTTTCCTCTACGTTCCGAGCCCGCGTATTTCGCTCGAGGCACTGGTGGACTACCGGGCACAGGCGACGCCGGCACTCGAACGCCGGCTGAGGCGCGCGCTGGAGACGACGGGACAGCGTGCGGTGCGCTATCCGCGTCTCTATGAGGATAACGTGACCCTCAGCAGTGAGGCGGCTGCGGGGCTGATACAGGCGCGCGGAACCGGTGAGGGTCTGCGGTATCTGGCGGTGGGGACCGAGACTCCGGTCGATCACTCCAAGCCGGTTGCGGCATACGTCGAAGGCGTGCTGCAGAACGCCGGCGTGGATGTTCCGGAGACGATCTCGACGTTCCAGGTTCAGCACGCCTGCGCCGGTGGAACCATATCGATGCTGAGTGTCGGAGCGTTGCTCGCTGTGAGCGGCCGACCGAATGAGTTTGGAATCGTGATAAGCTCCGACATCGCCCGCTACGACGCGCCCTCGACCGCGGAGGTCACCCAGGGCGCGGGCGCCGTGGCGATGCTCGTCGAACCCTCGCCCAGGCTGATGTCCCTCGATCTCGACACCATCGGATACTCCTCGCGGGATGTGGACGACTTTTTCCGACCGCTCGGCTCGGTAACCGCGAAGGTCAAGGGCGGGTACTCGGTGCAGTGCTACAACGACGCCTTCGACGTCGCCCTGACCGATCATGCCTCGCGTCGCGGAATGAAACCGGGCGAAGTTCTCGAGGGCGCCGATTACATCATCCTCCACGTGCCTTTCTACAAGATGCCGATCACGGCACTGCGCCGTGCCCTGCTGCATCACAACGGGCTGCATGAGGCGGAGGCCGACGCGTTCATGCGCGAGCGCGGCGTTCTCGATGCCCTCGAGCCCACCCGTGAGGTCGGCAACATCTACTCCGGGTCCGCCTATCTTTCCCTGGCCTTCATGCTGAAGCAGCAATACGAAACCCTCGGGGACGACATCGTCGGCAAGCGCGTCCTCCTCGGCTCCTACGGCTCGGGAAACACCATGAGTGTTTTCAGCGGCACCATTGCCGAGCAGGCCCCCCAGGTAATCTCACGCTGGAATCTTGATGAGGTGATCTCCGGCGCTGTCGATGAGTCTCTCGAGCACTACGAACGATGGCTCCGTGTACCCATGGCGACCGGGGAGTACCGCGAAGAGATGGCCTCGGAGCAGGTGCCTGAAGGCCGGTTTTACCTCAAAAACATACGCGACGACGGATACCGTGAGTACACCAGAGCCTGAGACCCCGGCGATGCCGGAAAACATCGGCGAGCGCAAGGCGCGACACCTCTCCATCTGTGTGGATGAATCCCGCTACTCGGTGGAGAGCGGCTCGGCGGGGTTCGACCAGATTTCCTTCGTCCACCGGGCGCTTCCGGAGGTCGGTGCGGAGGATATCGACACCGGTCTCGACTTCCTCGGCAGGCGCATACGCATGCCGGTGCTTATCTCCTCGATGACCGGCGGGTCGGACCAGGGATACGAGGCCAACAAGAACCTCGCCCGCGCGGCACAGGAGGCGGGCATCCCCGTCGGCATGGGCTCCATGCGAATCCTGTTTCGAAAGCCCGAGGTCTTCGACCACTTCTACCTCAAGCGCTACGCCCCGGATATTCCGGTGTTCGCCAACATGGGTGGGGTGCAGATCCGCGACTTCCCGCACACCGAGGTAACCGAGATGATCCGCCGGCTCGAGGTCGACGCCCTTGTCGTTCACCTCAACCCGGGACAGGAGCTGTTTCAGGACGGCGGCGACCGGGACTTCACAGGTATCCTCGACGGAATTGCCCGCTTCTGCGAAGCATCACCGGTTCCGGTGATCGTCAAGGAAACCGGCTTCGGGATCCATCCCGGCGAAGTCACCCGCCTGCTCGATGCCGGTGTCTCCTATGTAAATCTGGCGGGGTCCGGCGGGACGAACTGGGTGACGGTGGAGGCCTACCGCCTCGACGGCACAATGCAGGCCGCCGCAGACGAGTTCGCCTCCTGGGGTACGCCCACGGCTCCCCTGCTCGCCGCCGTCGGCCGACGAGGGGGCCGCATCATCGCTTCAGGGGGCCTGCGAAGCGGGATGGACGTTGCCAAAGCCACTGCGCTCGGCGCCGAGCTTTCGGGCCTCGCCCTGCCCTTCATCCGCGCCGTCGTATCCGGGGGAGTCGACGGGGTGATCGAGGTTACCGAGAAACTCAGAAAGACCCTCGAGACCGTCATGATCATGACCTCGTCCCGCACTCTCGAGGATCTGCGGCGCGTGACACTTCTGCGCTCCCCCGGCTTCGACGCACAGGTTCGGGCGCTCGAGCAGGCCGCCGGCAGCGTCGAGGATACGACTGGATGAGCGGGCGGCATCTGCCACGAGGCTTTCGAAAGCTCGCCGTCTCCGAGCGACGCGAGGCGCTGCGTGAGGCGCTCGGACTCACCGACGCAGAGCTGGCTCAGGACGCGCCCTTCGCCGATCTGGCCGATGTCATGGTGGAATCTTCGGTGGGCGTGATGCCGGTGCCGCTCGGTATTGCCGGCGGCTTTCTCCTCGACGGCGAGAGCTATAATGTTCCGCTTGCCACCGAGGAGCCGTCTGTGATTGCCGCGGCCTCCTACGCCGCCGGAATCATCGCTCGCGCCGGGGGCTTCACCACCGGCGCCGACGAGCCGGTGATGACGGCGCAGGTGTTTCTCGAACCGCAGCCGGCACGACACGCCGGACCGGAGAGCCTGGCTGCTGCGCTCGAGGGCGAGCGCCCGCAGCTCGAGGGGGTGGCTCGCGGGGATCTGGAACGCATGGCCGGCCGGGGCGGAGGGTTTCGCGACCTGCGGATAGAGCCCCTCGCCGGCCTGGTGAAGATCGAAATCGATGTGGATGTACGGGACGCGATGGGCGCGAATCTCCTCAATACAGTCGCGGAACAGGTAAAAGAGGATGCCGCCCGGCTCTGCGGTGCACAGGCGCTCATGGCGGTGCTGACCAACGCAGCCCGGGGCCGGCGGGCACGAGCGTGGTTTGCCCTCCCCGTGGCAAAGCTCGCGCGGGCCGGTATCCCGGGTCCCGAGGTGGCCCGGCGTATCGTCGCCGCGACCGATGCGGCAAATACCGATGCGGGTCGCGCCGTGACCCACAACAAGGGAGTGATGAACGGTATTTCGGCCCTGGCGCTCGCCACAGCCAACGACACCCGCGCAATAGAGGCCGCGGCGCATGCGTGGGCCGCACGCGACGGTGTGTATCGCTCGCTGACGAGCTTCACCGTCGACGGCGAGGAGCTCCGTGGGTTCATCGACCTTCCGCTGGCATTCGCCACGGTCGGGGGCGCGGTGAGTTTTCATCCCCACGCCGAGCGCGCCCTCGCCCTGCTGGGGCACCCGAGCGCACCTACGCTCTCCCGCATTGCCGCTGCTGTCGGACTCGCGCAGAACTTCGCAGCGGTCTACGCGCTGGTCAGTGAGGGGATTCAGCACGGCCATATGCGTCTGCACGCCACGCGCGTGGCATACAAAGCCGGCGCCCGCGGCGACCGCGCCCGAGAGGTCGGCCGGGCGATCTGGGAGCAGGGCGACATAAGCGAAGAGGCCGCGCGCAGGCTCCTTCAGCCCGGCGAGCTTCAGCCCGGCGAGACTCAGTCGGAAGGGGGCGGGTGATGGGACGAGCCGCAGAGAACGCGGAGTGCACAGCCTCGCCGAGCCTCGCGCTCACCAAGTACTGGGGGAAGGTAGACGGAGGGGCCAACATCCCGGCTACCTCGAGCCTGGCTGTAACGCTGCGAGAGCTCTCGAGCACGACACGGGTCGAACGCTCCGGCGGCACCGACATGGTGCTCATCGACGGAGTCCCGCAGAGTGAGTCACGATTTGCCCCCGTCTTCGAGGCCATACGAGCGGAAACCGGATCCACCGAACACTTCCTCGTCGAGAGCAGCAACAACTTCCCCACCGCGGCGGGCCTTGCGAGCTCGTCATCAGGGATCGCCGCGCTAGTCTGCGCCGTGAATGCGCTCCTCGGCAGCGAGCTTCCCGCCTGGAAGCTCTCCCGGATTGCCCGGGTCGGCTCGGGCTCTGCCGCGCGGGCCGTCTTCGGCGGCTTCACGGCTCTTCCGGCCGGCGGCACCGAGGCGCAACCGGTGCACGACGCCAACCACTGGCCCGAGCTGCGGGTGGTTGTCGCCGTCCTGCAGAGCGGACCCAAGGCGGTCTCCTCTCGGGAGGCCATGGAGCGTGTGCGGCGCACCTCACCCTACTTCGCCCCATGGATGGAAACCGCGGAGGAACTCTTTGCCGAGGCGCGGGAAGCGCTGTCGATCCGGGATCTCGAGCGCCTCGGACATGCGATGCGGCTGAGCTACCTGCGGATGTTTTCCACGATGTTTGCCGCCGACCCGCCGGTTCTCTACTGGCAGTCGCGGAGCCTCGCCGTCATCCACGCGTGCGAGGATCTCCGCCGCGAGGGCGTACCTGCCTACGAGACGATGGACGCCGGACCCCAGATCAAGGTCCTCACCACCAATGATCACGTCGAGCGAGTGCGAGCTGCTCTCGCCACGGAGGCTGAACAGGTGCTCGTCTCGGGTGTCGGAGAGGGTCCCCGGGTCGCCGAAAAGACAGGAGTCGAGCCGTGAAAGGAGCGACGCTGACAGTACCCGGAAATCTATTGCTTTTCGGGGAGTACGCCGTTCTGGAGCAGGGCGGACTCGGTCTCGCCTGTGCCGTTGCCCCCCATGTTCGCACACGCCTCGAACCGGCCTCGCGCTTCTCCGTAGAGGGCCGGCTCGGGGCGCGATCCATCGGCTGGAGGCCCGGCGACGACAGCGACGACCGCGAGCTCCTGCACAAGGTCGGCCAGTTTCTGGTGGAGCAACTTGCGGCCCGCGGCGTGGATCTTCCCGCGTTCGAAACGAGGGTGCTCATCGATTCCTCCGAGTTCATGGGGACATCGGGAAACAAACGGGGATTCGGATCGAGCGCCGCCGCAACGGTAGCGCTGTGCACCACCGCGTGTGCGCTGGCGGGGATAGAAGATGAAGAGACGCAGTTCGAGCTTGCGGTCGGTGCACATCGCTTTGCGCAGGGCGGGCGCGGAAGCGGTTACGATGTTGCCGCCTCGTTTTTCGGCGGAATCGGGCTTCTCCGCGGCGGGGAGCGCCCCGAGTACGAGCGGCTACAGCTCGGCTGGCTGCCCGAGCTTTCGCTGCTGGAGATGGGCACCCCCGCGAGTACCGCGCACGCGCTCTCACGGTACGCCGCGTGGAAGGCCGGACACACCGACGAAGCGGTGCGCTTTCTGCAGAAATCCAACAGCCTCATTTCGGCCCTCATACGCTCCTCGAGCTGGGAAGAGGCAAAGCCCTATGTCGGTGAACTCACCGACCTCGGTCGCCGGCTCGGCCGGCAGATAGACATCCCGGCCGAGCCCGATGACGGTGACGAGTCGGGTCTCTGCAAAGCCGTCGGAGCGGGCGCCGAGCTCTTTCTCTGTCTCGACGATGACCGGTCCCGAACGGACACTATCCCGGTAGAAATCGATTGGGAGGGTTGCACATGGCGTTGAGCGGCTGGGGAGCATCCAAGCTCCTTCTCTTCGGTGAGCACGCGGCAGTCTACGGGTATCCGGCGGTCGGCGTTGCCCTTCCGGACGGCATCCGGCTGCACGTACGCCCCGACGGAAGGGCGTGGAACCTCCCGGGCATCCCGGCCGGCTACGTGCCGATTCTCAAGGAGCTGTTGTCGCACGCGGAGGCGGTGCTGGCCCACCGCTTCGACCCGGAAGCGGTCCGGTCCCTGCGCGGCGAGATCCGTATCGAGACCACCGTACCGCCGGGCGTCGGTTTCGGATCCTCGGCGGCAGTCTGCACCGCACTCGCACGCGCTCTGTTACCGGCCCTCACCGAGCCCGACGCGATGAGCATCTGGCAGCTTGCCCACGAGCTCGAGGTTTTCTTCCACGGGAGTCCGTCCGGCATCGACACCGGGATATCGAACCTCGGCGGGATACAGGCCTTCTCCTTCGAGGGCGGAAACCTGCCGCGAGCGACGAGCCTTCGAAACCCCGATCTGTTCCTGCTGGTGGGCGCCGTGCCCCGTACACACGACACGAAGGAGCTCGTCGGGCGCGTGAAGGCGGCACGAGAGACCGGCTCGGCGGAGGTCCGGCAGGCGCTTGCCTCTCTCGGAGGAATCGCAGAGGAGGCAATCGACCTTCTCGGTCTCACCGACGCTCCCGGGGTCGTCTCGCGGATCGGCGAGTTCGCAGACCGCGCCCAGCAGCTACTCCGGGAGCTCGAGCTCTCGAACGCCCACCTGGAGACGGTGCTTTCCACTGCGGCGGATGCAGGCAGCGTGGGCGGAAAGCTCAGCGGCGCAGGCGGCGGCGGGGCGTTCTACACCGTCTTCGAGGACGCTGCGGCACTGCGGCGTGCCGAGGCTGCCGTCCGCCGTGACCTCGACCGCATCGCCGACGATCTGCCGTTGTTCTCCTACCGCGTCGTTGCCGGCGATGCCGAGCGGGTGACGACCGCTGCCTGAGGCGTGCTGCGGGGCCGGTTATTCGCCGGTCGACCGGGCGCCACGTCTGGCGCCGCGGCGCCGTGACTGCAAGAGCCCCACCCCCCGCGCCACGACAGCACGCGGGAGCAGCCTCTCGAGAAACACCATCACCTTGAACGCGAACCCGTGGATGGCAACCCGCTTTCCCCGGAGAGCCGCCCGATAGCCGTACTCGACCACCTCCCGCGCGGTCGCCATCGATCGCGCCTCCGCGGACCCGATGCGCATCCCCGCGGCATCGTGAAATGGTGAGCGCGTCGGCCCCGGGCAGAGCGCGGTCACGCGGACGCCGTACGGGGCAAGCTCCCCGGCAAGCGCCTGCGACAGGGACAGACCGAAGGCCTTCGAGGCGTAGTAGACGCTCATGAGCGGGCCGGGCTGGAAGGCGGCGACCGAGGCAACCTGTATGATCCGCCCGTGCCCCCTCGCAGCCATCGCACCCGCAACGACGTGGAACACCTGCATGCAGGCGGCGACGTTCAGGGCAATCATCGCCTCGTTTCGCTCCCAGGAAGATTCGGTGAAGGAACCGAAGTCTCCGACCCCTGCGCTGTTGACGAAGAGATCGAGGTCCCGGCCGGATAGAGCTGCGTCGAGTTCGGTGATCGCGGCGGGGTCGGTCAGGTCGAGTGCATACGTTTCGGCATGCACGCCGAGGTAGGCGGCATCCGTGGCGACGGCACGCAGGTGATCGGAACGCCGCGCGACGAGCATCAGGTCGTAGCCCTGCTCGGCGAGTAACTCCGAAAACGCGCGGCCGATGCCGCTGCTCGCACCCGTAATGAGCGCAGTCTTTCCCACACGGTCCTCCTTGACGGCGGCACTCTACCCGGTTGATAACAGGCTGTGCAACATCACAGGTTTCTGTTCCTCGAATCCTTTTTCGGTGGCTCACACCGCGCCTTCGCGGAAGGACTGGTCGAGCATTCCCGCCACCGTATCGATCTGCTCACGCTTCCCGCCGAAAACTGGCGATGGCGCACCCGTGCGGCCGCACTGCAATTCGCCGACCGCCTCGCAGAGACGCGCGCCGCACCCCGGCCGACCACTCATCCCCAAGCCCGCCCTCTTCACCTCGAGGAGTACGACGGGATCATCGCCACCGACCTGCTGACGCTCGCCGACTTCCGCGCGCTGGTCGCCGGACCGCCGATTCTGCTCTACGTGCACGAGAGCCAGATCACCTACCCGCTGCCGAAGGGGATGAGCCTCGACGCCGCAACCGCCTTCGTGGACATCCGCAACGTCCTCATGGCCGACCGCACCCTGTTCAATTCGCATTTCCACCTCCGACGCTTCCTCGAGGTCGCCGCGGAGGTTCTGGAAGGCGCTCCGTCGTCGGAGCTCCGCGAGCTCGGCGCCTCCATCGCCGCGCACGCCGGCGTCCTGCACCCGGGTTGCAGCCTCGACCGGCTGCTCGCCGGGCCACGCGGTGCTGCGGGCGCCGCCGGGGCCGGGGATGCCAGCGCAGCCGGGGATACGACAGCCACCGGGCCGCTCATCATCTGGAATCACCGATGGGAGTACGACAAGAACCCCGCGCCCTTTTTCCGGACCCTCGAGCGGCTCTCCGCCGAGGGCCTGGAGTTCCGACTTGCGCTGCTCGGCGAGAACCCTCAATACCACCCGAAGGAGTTCGAGGCCGCACGCGGGAGTCTGGAGAAACACATCGTACAGTACGGGTATCTCGACAACCGGGGGACCTACGAGCAGCTCCTGCGTGCGGGGGACATCGTGGTGTCGACCTCGGTACAGGAGAACTTCGGCATTTCGGTGGTCGAAGCGGTCGCAGCCGGCTGTCTCCCGCTCCTGCCTCGTCGCCTCTCCTATCCCGAGGTGATCCCCGCGGAATATCACGAAACCTGCCTCTACGACTCGAACCGGGAGCTCGTCTCCATGCTCCGTCGCTTCCTGCGGGACGGCGTGCCGTCGACTGCGGGGCTGCGGGACGCAATGCGACGGTACGGCTGGAGCAACCTGGGACCGGCGTACGACCGGGAGCTCGAGAAGCTGGCAGAGAGCGGCTCGTAAGCGAGACAACGGCGCGACCGCGTTCGCGGACCGGGCGGCCGTCGGTCCCCTGCGGGCCGACTACGAGTCGATGCCGTTCATGTGCGCAAGCACTCGATAGAGCCCCTGCGTCCCAAGCTTCTCCCAGCCGAGGGCCTTCGCCGAGAGGTAGAACTGGTGAACGAGAGAGAGACCGGGCATGGACAGATTCATGCGCTCCGCCTCAGCCAGTGCGATTCCCATGTCCTTCACGAAGTGCTCGATGTAGAAGCCGGGATCGTAGTTCCCCTGCGCAATCCGCGGGCCGAGGTTGTTGATGAGAAAAGACGAGGCGGCACCCGTTCCGATGACACCGATGACGCTGTCGAGATCCAGACCTGCGCGGTAGGCGTAGAGGAGGGACTCCACAACGCCGATCATGGTGCCGGCGACCAGGGTCTGATTGCACATCTTGGTGTGCTGTCCCGCGCCGGCCGGCCCCATCAGCCGGACGTTCTCGCCGAGCACCTGGAATGCCGGGAGCATGCGCTCGAAGGTGTCGTCATCTCCGCCGACCATGATCGCGAGCGACCCGTTCTGAGCCCCGACGTCACCGCCGGAGACGGGCGCGTCGAGGGCAAGAAGATCCCGCTCGGATGCGGCGGCGGCGATACGCTGCGCGAGGGACGGCTCCGAGGTGGTCATGTCGACGAGCACGGTGCCGCTGTCGCAGGCATCGAGGATACCGTTCTCACCGAAGTACACCTCTTCCACGTCGCGCGGGTAGCCCACGATAGTGAATACGGCCTCGGCCGACCCGGTTGCCGCAGCCGGCGAATCGTACCAGACGGCTCCCCGCTTCTCGAGCTCGGCAGCCTTGGACCGGGTCCGGTTGTAAACCGAGACCTCGTAGCCGGCCTCGATGAGGTTCAAACACATGCTCCGTCCCATGATACCCGTGCCGATCCATGCGATGCGCTTCATGACTCCTCCTTGTTCACAGGCAGCAGCGGCAGCTCCACATACACGTCGGTACCGTGCTCATCATCGGTATCGAACCATATTCGGCCGTTGTGCGCGCCGGCCACGAGATTGGCAATGTAGGTTCCGAGACCGTTGCCGCCTTTCTTCCCGGAGGTGGCGTAGCGCTCGAAGAACCTGTCTCTGACATCGGCGGGCACAGGCTTGCTGTTGTGAATCCGAACCAGATAGGTACCCTCGCGCGCGTCAGTGGCAGTGGTCCTGATGGAGATCGACACCGCGTCACCGGCACGGGAGGCTTCCACCGCGTTCCGCACCAGGTTCGCGAAGAGCTCTTCGAGGTAGATCACCTCACCGTACAGCGGCAGACTGCCGTTCCAGTCGAACCCGGCGTCGTCGATATCGTAGGCGAGCGTCACCGATGAGCCGGACAGGATGCTCGCGAGCTGACTCTCCACCGCTCGGAAGAGGTCGAGCATATTCAGAAGCTGGGGATCGAGCTCGTAGCTCCCCTCCTCCATCCGGACATAATCCATCGAGCTCGAGATCATCGTATCAAGACGCTGGCCGCTGTCGCGGATTGCAAGTACGAGCTCGCGCTGCCCCTCGGTGAGCTCATCGCGCAGCAGCAGCTCCGCGGCGGTCAGCATGCCGTTCAACGGGTTTCGCAGGTCGTGGCGCATCATGCGTTCGACCTCCTGCTTGGTGGCCTCGAGTCGCCGACGCTCGTGAATCTCGCTGTGGAGCTCCGAGATCGTCTCCTGCAGCTCGCGCTCCATGCGCTTGCGCTCCGTGATATCGATGACAAAGGTTACTTTTTTCGGTTCCCCGCGTGTGTCTTCTATGAACGCCGCATCGGCGAGGATCACCAGGGGCGTGCCGTCGCTGCAGCGCACGTTCCACTCTCCCCGCAGCTCGCCGCTGCCACCGCCCGCCGCGATGAAGGCATCGTGGAGGTCGGAGAGCTGCTTCTGTGACGTCTCCGGTACCACGAGCGTGAAATGATTGCCGAGGAGCGCCTCGGGACGATATCCGTAGAGTCTGCAATAGACGGGATTTACATACTCAAAGTAGCCGTGGCGATCGGTGATGCAGATGCCGATCGGCGTTGCACCGAGGATGTGCCACAGGCGGTTACTTTCCGGTGAGATGGCCCGGGCAGCCGAAGCTACACCGGCGAGATCCGCCCGATTGTCGGAGCGGTCGGGCAATCCGGGACCACCCTTGTTGTATTGCTCGTCATATGCCGTGTCAGGCATGGGCGAACTCCGAACCTGATGGGACTTTACCGGAAACTGTAGCACGGGGCACAGCGCCCGCACAAGCTCACGGCCGAGCGGGCCCTTGATCTCCACCCCGGATTACTGAACAATGCAGCCCTGCGCCACGAACCAGCCTTGGCACACTCAGCAGAAGGACACCAATGAATCAGGATCAGGTCAAAGAACAGCTGCTTCGGCTCGACGAGGACGTCGAGGAATTCGCGGTGGTTTTCACCGGCAAGAAGAGCAAGAAGGCAAACGGGCTCTACTATCCGGACAGCCGAGAGATCATTATACACAATCACAACTTCGACGAAGACAATCAGCTCATGTACACCGCGGTCCATGAGTTTGCGCACCATGTGCACTTCACCCGTTCACCGGTGCCGGTCGGCAACCGCGCACACACTATCGAGTTCCGCAACATCCTCCACGATCTGCTCGAACGGGCGGAGGAGCTCGGCGTGTATCGCAACATCTTCCGGACGAATGCGGAGTTCATGGCACTCACCTACCGCCTGCGCCGCGACTTCCTCGGCCCCAACGGCGAGCTCATGAAGCGATTCGGCGCGGCGCTCATCGAGGCTCAGCACCTCTGTGAGAAGTACAACGCGCGCTTCGAGGATTACGTGGAACGGGTGCTGTCGCTGAACACCAGGAACGCGAACACCATCATCAAGACCCATACCTACGACATCTCCCCCTCCATCGGGTACGAAAACATGGCGACCGTTGCCGGCATCGCCGATCCCGACAAACGGCAGGAAGCTGAGGAAGCGTTCGCCGGTGGAAAGAGTCCCGATCGGGTGAAGGCAATGCTCAAACAGGACTCCGAGAGATCGGAGCAGGAGCCCGTAGAGCGGCTCAAGAAAGAGAAACGCCGTCTCGAGCGAACCATTCAGAGCCTGCAGGACAAGCTCCACAGCGTCGAGGAGCGCCTCGAGCGCTATGACACCTACGAGCAACCGGAGGAGCACGATAACATCTCCTCCTTTCCCCGGTGAGCCCACTTGATCAAGCCGGGCGCCGGCAGATAAACTGACGTGCAATGGCAAGCATGATTGATAAGCTCGAGTTCTCCGAATACGAGGGTTCGGTGGAAAAGCATGACCTCGCCCTCTACGCGCTTTCCACCTGCGCGTTCTGCAAGAAGGCGATACAGTTCCTCCAGGATCACGACATCAAGTTCCGCTACATCTACCTCGACACCATCAACCCCATGGTGAAGCGCACAGTCAAGTCGGAGTTGAAGACGCGGTATGCGAGTCTTCCCGTTTTCCCGGTGCTGATCATCGACGACACGGAAGCGGTATCGGGGTTCTCCGAAGAGAAGTGGAAAGAGATTCTCGACATCGACTGAGAAGGCGCGGGAGGCCGTATGCCGGCAAAGGAAAAAACGCTCGAGGATACGCGGCGATTCGTCTCGATGGTCGCGGAGAAGAACGGATGGAAGCTCAATCCCGATAAGGATTTCCTCGAGGATCTCGTTTCGGGACTGAACGCGAACTTCAATCGATACGGCTATTATCTATGTCCATGTCGGGATGGCACCGGCGAGCGCGAGAAGGACAAAGACATCATCTGTCCGTGCGACTACAATGTGCCCGACCAGAAGGAATACGGCCACTGTTTCTGTGCGCTCTTCTTCAGGCCGGACTATCTCGATGAGGGCGGCGAGCCGCAGTCGATCCCCGAACGTCGTCCCGAGGATCTGCAGTTCCAGTAGACCGCGGCCACGACCGCGGCTCCGCCGGTCAGCGGCTCCGCCGTTCAGTGGCTCCGCCGGCCGCGGCTGCCGACTGCCCCGCTATTCCCGGCTGCGGATCTGATGGAGTATCTGCTCCACCTCGTCCCTCAACAGCTCCGCCTGGCTCCTCATCTCATCGAAGTTCTCGTCACGAGCCGCCGACTCGGTAGCCCGCGCGAGGGCGAGGGCTCGCTGCGCCATCAGCGTACCGGAGGTATTGGCGAGCGAGTGAGCGGCCTTCTTCACTGCTGCCGCGTCACCGT
>JAAAOH010000011.1 GCA_009908925.1 Spirochaetota bacterium
CTGAGGGCGTCGCCAAGCCTTCCTCACGGCTCTTCGACGGGCCCCTGCGGCACCTGCGGGACCATTCCGGGATCGCTCCTGCCGAGATACTGTACGTTGGGAACGATATGCGAAACGACATACTGACCGCCGGGCGAGCCGGGTGCAAAACCTGCCTCTTCGCGGGGGATCGGCGCTCTCTGAGGCTTCGCGGCGGTGACCGGGACATAGCCGACATAATACCGGACGCTGTGATACGATCAATGTCGGAGCTGCACTCGGTGCTCTCATCCGAAGGAGGAACCCCGCATGCGTAAGCTGGTTATTAGTCTCGTCATAATCCTGATCGCGGGGGGTGCTGCCTTCTACTTTGGCTGGGTTCAGATACAGATGCCCGCAAACAGCTACGGCGTGGTGTTCACGAAGACCGGCGGATGGGACAACACGGTGATACGTCCCGGTGAGTTCCACTGGCGCTGGGAACGCCTGCTGCCGACCAACTTCACGCTGCATGTCTTCCCCTCCACGCCACACGAGACCGACGTGGAGACCTCCGGCACGCTGCCCTCCGCGGATGTATACGCGAGCTATCTGACAGAGAATCCGGATTTCAGCTACGAGCTCGAGGTATCCCTCGCCTACCGCGTACGGGCAAGCGAACTGGCGCGGCTGGCCCGCGAAGAAGACCTTCAGCCCGCCGGCCTCGAGGAGTGGTACCGGCAGTACGACCGGCGCATTGCGGATCGCGCCCGCGGACTCGCGGGACAGCTCTATGCGGACGCACAGGCGGGCTCGTCACCCGGCCCGGTGCAGCTCGACGCCTTCGAAGAGCAACTAACCGACCGGCTTGCTGAGGATTTTCCCGACCTGGAGATCATTTCCGCCGTACCCACGACGATATCCCTCCCCGACTTCGATCTCTACGAAGCGGCCCGCTCGCTGTACTTCGAGTCGATCGAGGCGCGACGGGCGGCGATAGCCGATCAGGCATACGAGGCCGAGGAGCGGCGCGTGACCGAGGAAACCCGCATCGAGACGCTGCGACGCTACGGAGAGGTACTCACCGAGTACCCCACCCTGCTCGACTACTTCAGTCTCACCGCCGAGCAGGGCGTGGATCCCCTTGATCTCGAGGCTATTCGGGAGTCCGCCACGCCGGAGACATCTCCGCAGACGCCGTAGTCAGCCGCCCCTACATTCCTTCTTCCATGGCCATCTTCTGCGTGATGAGCGTGTGCACCTTCTGGAGGCTTTCGCTCTCCTCAGCGAGCTTCCACTCGAGAGCATTCTGATGGGGGCTGGTCGGGTCGTACAGCGAGTAGCGTTCCCGCAGGGCGTCGGGCACCGCCGCGGCGATCTCCTGAAGGGCGGAGCGAATGCCGTCGATGTGGCCGAGCCCCGCGTCAATGAGGGCGCCGATCTCACGGTCGGTCTGAGTCACGAGGTTGCGGTAGGAGCGATGCTGAACCGGATCTGAGTCCGCGGCGTAGCGAACCCGGTGAAAAACCTTCCCCGAGTCGGCATCCGGGGAGAACCCCTGATCGAGTGACTCCGCCTTCTCCTCCACGTCCTGCAATCCGCTCGAATGTGCAACGATCGCGTTGGCGATTCCCTTTTGTCTGGCCGGCATCATGCGACTGAGCACCCGCAGAAACTCCTGCAGATCCCGTTTGAAGGCGTATTTGACATACTGATGGAGCACGTTCAGGGCGGCGACATGCTTGATGGGCGGCAGCCCCTGACTTCGCAGCGTCGAGGGGATGCTCTCGGGGAGAAAATCGAAATGCCCCAGATCACCGGAGAATATTTCTGCGATCAGCCGGTCGATAACGCCCTCCCGTATCTCCGGGAACCGCTCGTCGAGGCGCGAGAGGATCTCTATGCGCATCGAGTTATTGTAGAACTCTCGCAGGTTCAACTGCGGGGCGTACGCCATTACACGATAGTAAGGGTCGTTTCTGTGAAACCGGATAAGCTCGACCAGCGGGGTGCGGTGGTTGAACCGCAGAACTGCGTCATGCACATCCCGCAGATGTTCTTCGAGATGCGCCACAACGGCCTCTCTCTCCTGGTCGGGGCTCGTGTGCTCGCTCGTCTCCTTGTTGCGATCGGCGAAGTCCGCCAGTAATTCGCGATGCACGAAAAACTTTCGTGGCACCTTCAGGGTAGAATAGATCGCGTAGTAGAGCTCC
This sequence comes from Spirochaetota bacterium, assembly GCA_009908925.1. Taxonomy (GTDB): domain Bacteria; phylum Spirochaetota; class Spirochaetia; order DSM-27196; family PWMO01; genus JAAAOH01. The sequence continues at coordinate 2,172 of JAAAOH010000011.1, forward strand.
TCGAGGTACGGCAGTGCGGCCTGGACCGACGCCCGCCGCATGTTTGGCTTATCCCCCGGCGGCGCAAGGCCCGGACGATACCCGAACTGCTGGAAGAAGCGCTGGTAGTCGAAAAGCCCCATATCCCGCATGTAATACAGAGGTACCACGCCGGTCTCAATCTGCGCGTAGACCTCGTCAGAAATATTCTTCAAGTATTCGTCGAGACGAGACAGCAGCTCACGTCGGATATCCTCCTTGCTCTGCGTGCGAATGAAGATATCCGCCATGTCGCTCTGAGGCAGAAGGTCTTCGGGACTATGCTTCGCATCGGGGATCTTCACTTCGAGGAGACGGTGGATAATGAGTCGCAGGCTCTCCTTCTTCTCCCACAGGTGACCGAGCAACGGAATCACCGGGTACGCCGCGCGGTAGAGCTCGAACACGCGTTCTGCAATCTGGGGGTCAATGGCGTCGGAGTGTGTGCCGGTGGAATGCAGGCCCGCGGACTGCAGTTTGCGTCGCAGTGCGGCCAGGCGGGCGTCGATGAAGCAGTCTTCCGGTTTCTTCCCGGTGAGGAGCCGACGCAACCACACACGAAACCTCATCAGGAAAGGCATGCGACTCATGTCACGGCGAATCAGCTCGGCACGCTGGGTTCGTTGCACTTCTGCAGGGTAGATTCGCTGCGAGCGATCGAAATCCAGACTGAGGCTCTTCATGATGCGGCGATAGAGGTCGCGGCGCTCCTTGTCCGGGAGCGCCTGAACGAGTTCCGGAAAGCGGGAGCTCACCGTGATTCCTCCAGAGACTGAACCATGATCAACCTCCCCGACAGCATCTCCACCCGAAGAACGTCATCGACGACTCTGTTACTGATCCCGACATCACCATGCCGCCATTCTAGCTCGTCCAGTGGCCACTGAAGCCCCGTCGATGTCATTCGACAGGTTTCGTCCCCTACAGGAAAGAAAGATACCACACGTCCGCGCATTCCACGTCGTTCGAGGTAACCGTCGACCGCGGTGACCTCATCCCGGTCGGTGATCCACAGCGTCGGGTGACGTTCGCGGTCGAAGATCGCGAGGATACCGACGAGGTGATCCAGGCGGCCGCCGCCTCCTCCGGCGAGTACAACCTCATCGTAGCCTTCGGAAAAGAGGATTTCGAGCGCGATCTCGGTATCCGTGTCGTCTTTGTCCTCATCGAAGGAGCGTACCCGCTCGGTCGGGAACCGATCGAGCAGGCCCTGATCGCGCAGGGAGTCCATGTCACCGACCACGATGCCGGGCTCCACTCCCGCTGCAAGCGCGCGCTCCAGTCCGGAATCCGCGGCGACGATCCGTGTGGCTCCTCGACTCCACTGCTCCAATTTCGCTGCCGGTGGACCATTCCCACCAGTGATGACAAGGCCTCTCACGATTCCCCCCAATTGCTGCCGTCCGCACAGGATAGATGATTTCGGAGAACCTGGAAAGGCACGAAGCGCAGCAGAAATAGCTAAAGCGCCACTCTCAGGCACCGATGCATAGAACGTAAGAACACCATGGGCATGGAAGTCCACGGTATACATTCAAGGAGGAATCCATGGTCATCAACCACAACATGAGCGCGATGTTCGCCCAGCGGCAGCAGAAGTTCAACACACTGGACACGCAGGGCAATATCGAGAAGCTCTCCTCCGGCATGCGCATCAATCGTGCAGGCGATGATGCCTCCGGGCTTGCGGTTTCAGAGAAGATGCGATCCCAGATCGGCGGTCTGCAGCAGGCAGAGCGCAACGCTGCGGACGGCATCTCGATGATCCAGACCGCAGAGGGCTATCTGCAGGGTACGCAGGACATCCTGCAGCGCATGCGTGAGTTGGCTGTACAGTCCTCGAACGGTATCTACACCGCAGAGGACCGCATGCAGATCCAGGTCGAAATCTCGAGCCTGGTCGATGAGGTGAACCGCATCGCGTCGCATGCACAGTTCAACGGCATGAACCTGCTCACCGGCCGGTTCGCAAACGAGACGGGTACGAACACCGTTACGGCAAGTATGTACTTCCACATCGGTGCGAACATGGACCAGCGCGAGCGCGTGTTCATCGGTACGATGACGGCTCAGGGTCTGGGCATCCAGAGCTCCGACGGGCTGCCCCACACCGCCACGTTCATCTCTATGTCGACACCCGACAAGGCGAATATCGCCATCGGCGTGGTCGACGAGGCGTTGAAAGCGGTCAGTAAGCAGCGCGCCGACCTCGGTGCATACCAGAACCGGCTCGACTACGCTCGACAGTCTCTCTCGGTCGGCGCCGAGAATATTCAGGCTGCCGAGTCGCGCATCCGCGACACCGACATGGCGAATGAGATCGTGGACTTTACCACGAATCAGATTCTCGTTCAGTCGTCGACCGCGATGATCGCACAGGCCAACCAGCAGCCACAGAGCGTTCTGCAGCTGCTGCAGTAGGCGCAACCCGTCCTGCACGCCGAGACCCGGCCGCCTTCACGGTGGTCGGGTTTTTTTGTGCTTTCGGCGTCGAGCGCGCCGGGATTCCCGGGCGTCCGGTTGCAACGGGGCGTAGCCTCCGGAGATAATGACCGCCGTGAAACGCTTTCCAACGCCACGCGTTCTCGATGAGCTCGCCCGCCATTTCGACAGGGCCGGATTCCGCTGCTTCCTTGTCGGTGGTGCACTTCGAAACATCGCGCTTCGTGGCAAACCCACCGACTATGACCTCGCAACCGACGCACATCCCGGGGATGTTCAGAGGATCTTCCGGCGCGTCATCCCCACCGGCATACAGCATGGCACCGTCACCGTCCTCTACAAAGGGCATCAGTTCGAAGTGACGACGTTTCGCACCGAAAGCACGTATTCGGACTCCCGACGGCCCGACTCGGTGGCCTTCTCAACCTCGATAGAGGAGGATCTCTCACGCCGGGACTTCACGATAAACGGCATGGCGCTCGACCTCGTCAACCGCGAATTCCATGATCCCTACGGAGGACTCGAGGACATTGACTCGAAGACGGTGCGTGCGATTGGCGAGCCGGCCGAGCGGTTCAGTGAGGACGGCCTGCGGGTGATGCGGGCCATCCGATTTGCCACGCAACTCGAGTTCAGCCTCGACGCAGCCACCCGGGAGGCGATTCCACGTGCACTGCCGGCCCTGCAGCGCGTCTCCGCGGAACGAAAGCGGGATGAGCTCGTAAAGACGATTCAGGCCGCCCACCCGGCCCGGGGAATCCTCCTCATGCAGGAAACCGGTGTCATGTCGCAGCTCATACCCGAGCTTGCCGCCTGCGATTCCGTCGCCCAGGGCGAGGGCGTGAACAGAACGGTACTGACGCACTCCGCGTACGCCTGCGAAGGGGCCCCTGCCGACCGTCTCGAGATACGGCTTGCGGCTCTGCTACACGATGTGGGAAAGGTGGACACCTACGAGGAAGACGAAGAAGTCGGTATGCGCTTCCACGGCCATGACGCAGTGTCGGCGGACTACGCCCGCGCAATTCTCACTCGCCTCAGGTTCTCAAACGACGTCACCAGCACGGTGGCGCATCTCGTTCGCCATCACATGTTCGACTACGATCCGACCGGCTGGACCGACGCCACGGTCAGACGATTCATATCGCGCGTCGGAGCGCAGTACGTCGATGATCTTATTCTCCTGCGGCGTGCCGACAGCTACGGAAAGGCCGGACACCCCGTGCGCGACCGCAGACTCGAAGCCCTCGAAGAGCACGTACGGGAGGTGCTCGCCGCCGACAGTGCTCTCAGCGTCAGAGACCTGGCGGTAAACGGCAACACCCTTCACGAGGAGGCGGGCATCCCCAAGGGGCCGCTCATGGGGCGGACACTCGAGTTCCTGCTCGAGAGCGTACTGCAGGATCCCGCGCAGAACACCCGGGAGAAGCTCCTCGAGATAGCACGGAATTACTACGAGCAGAGACTCCAGACGGGCCGCTGACGAGCCGCAGATTCGGACTCAGCCCCGGCGTTTGCGCCCCCGCCCCTTTCGGGGCTCGCCTCGCTTTGGATCCGCGGTTTCGACTCCGTCCTCGCCTCCCGACAATTGCGAGAGGCTCTCGTAGGCAATCTTCGCGGCCTCCTGCTCGGCCTGCTTCTTGTTCTTGCCCTGCCCGGGGCCGTAGGTACGATCGTTGACGCGCACTTCGATCCAGAAGGTCTTCGAGTGGTCCGGTCCGGTTTTCTTCACCAGCGCATATTTGGGATAGCTCTTGAACTGTTTCTGCACGAGCTCCTGGAGCAGCGTCTTATAATCCTTGCGGTGTTTGTTCTCGAGAACCTTGTTGATCTCCGGCACGAGATAGCGAAGGACGAACCGGCGCGAGGCGCGGAAACCGGAGTCGAGAAAGTACGCTCCGATGATAGCCTCGAGCGCGTCGGCAAGAAGGGCCTTTTTGGAGCGTCCGCCGGAGAACTCCTCCCCTTTGCCGATAAGAATGAAATTGTCCACGCGCAGGTCGCGGGAGATGGTGGCGAGACTGTCCTCTGAGACGACGAAGGACTTGATCTTGGCGAGATCGCCCTCGGCCTTATCGGTCAGCGTGTTGAATAGATACTCTGCAACCACGAGCCCGAGCACCGAATCACCGAGAAACTCGAGTTTCTCGTTGTTATCGATGTCGTTATGCCGCTCATTCGCGAATGAGCGGTGGCAAAACGCAAGATTCAGAAGCTCGAGCTTTTTGAAGCGAATCCCTGCCTGCTTCTCAAAAAGCTGAAGCTCCTGTTTCCGTTCGCCGTCGATCCCGGGCGGCTGCAGTTCCTCGTGTGACTTCATCAGCCGCACACTGCACCCCCTGACGAAAACGAAGTTCCCCCGCGTGCGCGGAGGAACTTCGCATCAAAGCGCTCACGAGCTGAAAAACACGGAGCTATTTCTGCTGCGACTTCAGATATTCGAGAGCATCCCGAACCGTCTCGAACTCATTGGCCTTCTCGTCGGGAATGGAGATACCCATTTCCTCTTCGATGGCATAGACGAGCTCGTAGGTGTCGAGGCTGTCGGCTCCAAGGTCCTGGCGAAAGGACGAGTCCATTGTGATCTTGTCCTCATCCACTTCGAGCTTGTCGGCGATGAGCTTTTTCATCTTCTCGAACAGTTCATCCATTGCGGGTCCTCCTCCTCGGGTGTATTAACCCAACTCCTCCGGATCAAACACCTTCTTGCCGCGGTAATACCCCGACTTCATATCAACCCGATGGCGCTTGACCATCTCGCCTGACTCCGGGGAGGTTATCAGGGTTGGCAACTTCAGCTTGCCGTTTATGCTCCGTCGCCTGCGCGTACGAGCTTTGGAGTGCTTCTTCTTTGGTACTGCCATTCGTTTGTCCTCACGCTCCGTACTAAAATTGACCCCTACGTTAGCCAATCGGGGCCGCACTGTCAACAATAGGCATGGCCGTTCAGGCCCGCGCCTCCTGTTTCAACTTTCTCTCGATCGCGGTCACGACCGGCGGAGGCACCATGGTGGATATATCACCGCCGAGCCGTGCGAGTTCCTTGATCGCCGATGAGCGCAGTACGAAGTACTGCGGGTCCGTCGGCATCAGGATGGTCTCAACGCGGGGATTCAGACCCTTGTTCAGCATGGAGAGCTCGAACTCGTACTCGAAGTCGTCGAGCGCCCTCACACCGCGGATCATGACCTTCGCGTCTTCCCGGTCGGCGAACTCCACAATGAGGCGGTCCCACAGATGGACATCCACGTTGTCCATGTCGGTCACCAGCTCCTGCATCATCCCGTAGCGCTCTTCCGCGGAGAACGTATAGTGCTTGTGCGGGTTGACCGCGATCACGATGCTCACCGCGTCGAATATACCGGCAGCTCGCCTCACTATGTTTATGTGGCCGTTCGTCGGCGGATCAAAAGAGCCCGGGAAGAGTGCCCTGATCATTGCCTCATAGTAGCGGCTGCGGGGGCAAAGGTCAATCATTCTGCCGGTTCGCGACCGAGAGAAGCGCATGTTATACTGAAAATCACCGATGACCCGCCACGCCGGACTGCTCACGCTTGCCTTTCTCGTTTGCGTTCCGCCGAATACGGCGCCGGCACAGACTCCGGACGCCGCCGGGGCGGGAGCAGACTCCCCGGGCGAAGCGGTCGTCGAAGGGGAGCCCGGGGACGCCGACTGGATTCAGCTGGATAGCGCACAGACGGGCCGGAGCCACGCCGAACGCACCGAGGTGCATATTCTCCACGCCCGGGCGACCTCTCCGCACCGCGCGATGCAGATGCAGGCACTCTCCCGGGTGCGTCGGCTCGTCGAGGCAAACGATCCGGTCTCCCGCTTTCCGGAGGTCACCGAAATCGTCTCCATCCTCGTACTCGAGCCCTATCGAGTACAGCGATACGGCGGTGACCCTTCCGATCCGTCCTCAGAGACAGGAAACCCGGCCGTGCGTATCCGGGCGCTGGAGCTACTCGGACGGATCGGCGGACAGGAGGCCTATGATGTGGTGGTGGAGTCCCTGCGTATGGAGCGGGATCCCGCTGTCCGCGCCGCCGCGCTTCGGGTGCTCCCGCGACTCGGTGTGCGGCCGGAGGCGGAGCTTCCGGGAATCCTCGCTCGAACCATGCGGCAAAGCTCGGGTGACGAAGCGCCACTGCGGTCGGCACTCGAGGCGGTCCGCGCCCTCCACGCCCGCTACGGTTTCATGGACACCCCGGAGCTCTTCACCGCCGTTATCGATGTGGCGCAGGGTCCGTACACCGCCGGTCTGCGGCGGGTGGCCTTCGAGGTGCTGGAAATGCTTCGGGAGTGACGATTGGAGCCTGTTGAAGCCGGGCCGGCCCGCTCAGTTCTGGTCCCGGCCCGTGGTTCTGGGGGTGTACTGATCACCCTCACGTCGGTCGACCAGCTCGTTGGTAAGCTTGTCGGCAAGCCGCTGTATGGCCGCATCCAGATAGTTCTCGTCCTGGATCCGCTGTTTGAGTGCGTGTATTCGTTTGGGGTCAGGCTGTTTCGCGATTCGTACCATGTTTACTCACCGACGGCGACAGTCATGTGCCGAACCGTACGTCCGCCGTCGGCGAGGAACAGGAGCTCGTATCGCCGGCGGAAGGTCGCCAGGACCGGGTAGCGCTGCAGGTAGGCCTGCGACGTCAGACGAAGCCGCCGGCGCTTGCGCGCATCCACTACCCGTTCCAGCTCGGTTATCGGCATTCGTTCCCAGCTCTTCACTTCCACGAACGCAACCGAGTCGTCCCGCACAGCTATTATATCGACTTCTCCGTGCCGGCATTTGAAGTTTCTTTCGAGAATACGGTAGTTCTTCTGCTCGAGGTAGGCGGATGCGCTCTCTTCGCCTCGGCGCCCTTTCGCGGTCGTGCTTTCAGACCCGTATCGAATATGTCACTCCCCGCGCTGTTTCGAGATTTCCCGTGGGTCCACCGCCTTGGCGATGAAGAGTTTTTTCTCCTCGGCGAGATCGACAACCGCCCCGTGATCGTCCCGAAACTCGTGACCGTTCTCGCCGATCATGACCTTCACCTTCGGCTTCAGCGGTGCGCTTCGGTTAATCTCGACCACCCGTCCGATCGAGCTGTCGTTGAGCAGGACCACACTTCCCACCGGATAGATTCCCATTGCTCGGATGAAGACCTTGAGGACCTGGGGATCAAAGCGGCGGCCGTTGTCGCTGAGGATGTTCCGCATGGCGGTGTAGCCTATCATTGAATTCCTATACGGCCGTTTTGAGATCATTGCTTGAAAAGAGTCGACAACAGCGATGATCCGGGCGAACAAAATGATGTTTTCACCGGAGAGCATCTAGAGATACCCCTGCCCGTCCCATCGCTCCTGGTGCTGCAGTGCCGCACGGCCGATCTCCTCGGGGTAGCGCAACTCGCGGGTAATGATCTTGTAGGAGTGTACGGGATGCGTGCGTATCGCCTGAGCTTCCTCTGCTGTGAGCTTGTCCTTTTTGTTCACTATCTCCGGGGCCAGACGAAGCATCCCGACATCGTGGAGCAGCGCCGCTGTAGCGAGATGGATAAGCCGGTGTTTTGCCATTCCCAGGCTCGTACCAATGGGTGTCGAGATGATCGCGGAGTTCAGCGCGTTGTCGACGTCGGTCATGGCGCCCTGAAAGCCGTAGAGAATGTACTCGATGGTCTGATTGGGATACTGCTCGAGCAGCCGAAACATGGCGTCGACGATTGTGTCGATATCCGAGGTTTCGACCGGATCATAGTTGCGGATCTGTTCGAAGATCGTCCGGAGTTGCTGGCGGAGCTTCGTATGGGTCTTCATCACCAGCTCATGTTCGGCGGTGTTGAATGCCCGCATGAAGAAGGTGTTCTCTTCCTGCCCCTCGTCGAAGCCCTCCGAGAGCATTTCCCCCTCGGTGGTCACGCTGGAGATCTGCCACTTCTGCAGTCGTTGGATGTCCTTCTGCCGAATGGGCACTCGCGGAGGCACGAGAATATTCTCCCCGTCGATGTACACGGGTTTGTCGAACTGTTGCCCCGGTTTCAACTCCGAAACCTTGATGCTGCGCATTACCTCGCCCGCCCTTCCGCGCGTAGCACGAAGGCAAGTATCTCCGCTACGGCCCCATAGAGATCTTCCGGAATCAGATCTCCGATATCGAGAAACACAAGAGATTCGGCGAGTGCGGAATCCGCCACAATCCGGACGCCCGCCTCCTCGGCAACTCTCTGGATCCGCTCTGCCACATGCGCCGATCCTTTCGCGACGACAAACGGTGCCGGCAGAGTCTCGTCGTACCGGAGGGCTATCGCCTTCTCCATACGCTCCCGCTACGCTTCGGTGTCGATGCCCCTGAGTATATCCGCACTTCCCCCCGTTGAAAACCCGTCAAAATCTCCGCCGGGCTCGGCATCCACACTGCCGAAACCGAGCGAGCCCACTCTCTCGGTGAGCTCTCCGAGGAGATCCGCCGGCGGGGCCTCACCCTCAGGATAGAAGACCCGGGTTCCGCCGCCCGACTCGCCGCCGCCGCGCACGAGCTCGAACTCCCAGCGCCCGCGCTCCCCCTCGGCCGAGACGGCCGCCCGGTCGAACGCGGGGCGGTTACCGGTAAAGTGAACCCGAATGCTTCCGCGGTAGCTCTGCCCGTCGCCGGCATCGACAGAGAAGGGAACCACGATCCAGTGACCACCCTCGCCCCCGAGGTGGTTGAATGCGTGTATGAGGTCGTCGGCCTCCTCATCGCGGCGCTGAACGACCTCCCCTACGGTGTCCTCTGTCTTTGTCGGCTGACTTTCGCCCTTTTTCTGACCGCCGCGCCGGCGGTCGGCGTCGTCGTGGGCCCCGCCGTGCGCTCCGCCGTCCCCGGCCCCATCCCGGCGCCCACCGTAGCCGTCGAGAGCGTCGATGAAGCGATCGAGACCTTCCTCCGAGGGCGAGAGGCCTTTCTGCTGCATCAGGAGGTAGGCGCGCACCATGCGGGGGGAGACCGACTCGCGGTTTCTGAAGAAGGCGTACACATTCCGGATATGCGCCGGATCGAGAGGCATACCGCTTCGAAGAAGCGCACGCAGAATGGTCACCGACAGTTCATCACGCGGAAGGCCCTCTGCGCCGAGAAAGCGCAGCGCACCCTCCTGGGCGCCGAGCTGCTCGTAGGGCTGGAGAAGCACGGTGCCACCCTCGATGCGCACCTGTGCCTGGAATGTCATGCCGGGAGAGAGGTTACGCTCGGAGGTCGCAGCTATGACCCGGCCACCGATGCCGAGCATCCATTTCGATGGAGCGAGCTGCTTTATGACATTTGCCCGGACAACCTGTCCGGAGCGAAGGGAAGAGCGCTGTCGGGCGCCCGCCTCGAAAATGAGGCGAGCGATGGAACCCGGTCCACCGGCGCCCTGCATGAGCTATCGCTGCTTGGCCTGGGGCTTCTTGCGGATGAGTTCGGCCACCTTTGCAGCCTTACCCACGCGATTTCGAATGTAGTAGAGCTTGCCCCTGCGTACGCGCCCGCGGCGGCTGACCTCGATCTTCTGGATGCGCGGCGAGTGCAGTGGGAACACGCGCTCGACGCCCACCCCGTAGGACATCTTGCGAACGGTGAAGGTACGACGGACGCCGCCGTTGTTTTTGGCGATCACCAGGCCTTCAAAAACCTGAATACGCTCTGTGCGTCCTTCAACGATGTTAAAATGAACCTTAACCGTATCGCCGACACGAAAGTTCTCGGCGTCCTGCTTTGTCTGTTCGCTTTCGATTGCGCTGATGAGATCCATTCCCGGCTCCTTATTCCTCTGCTTCCTCTGAGTTCTCGTCGTTCACGGCATCGAGCAAATCCGCGCGGTTGGTCCGCGTCTTCTCGATGCGCTGCTGCTGTCGCCACTCCCGGATCCGCTCGTGGTGCCCGGTAAGCAGGACCTCCGGAACACGCATCCCCTTGTAGACCTCGGGGCGCGTATACTGGGGGTACTCGAGGAGGCCGTCTGTGAAGCTCTCCTCGGACAGCGATTCCGGTGTAATCACCCCGTCGATAAGTCGGACAACCGCGTCAACAATGACGAGGGCCGACAACTCGCCGGACGATACCACATAATCGCCGATTGTAAGCTCATCGTCAACATAGTGATCGATGATGCGCTGGTCCACACCCTCGTAGCGCCCGCAGACAAAGACCAACTCGTCCTCCGCGGCAAGCTCCTGCGCCACGTTCTGAGTAAACGGTCGCCCCGAGGGGCTCGGATAGATCGTGCGCCGCTTCTCCGCGCCGACGGAGTCGAGGGCGGCCCCGAGCGGCTCGGGCTTCAGCACCATACCGGCCCCGCCTCCGTAGGGGGCATCGTCGGCTGTTCGGTGTTTATCGTCCGCAAAATCCCGGATGTTCACCGCGCGGTATGAGACGAAGCCCCGATCGACTGCGCGTCCGAGGATCGACTCCGAAAAAAAAGCCTCCACGAGGCCCGGAAAGAGCGTGAGCACATCGATCTTCATGCAAGCACCCACGGGGTCTCGAGCTCGATCTGTCGCTGGGCGGTGTCAACCGCGCCGATGAATGGCTCACGAAACGGCACGTTGAAGATCTTCCCCTCGGGCGTTTCCACCTCGAGAATATCGCCGATCCCCGTTTCCCAGACAGAGACAACGCGCGCGAGAACTTCCTCGTCTCCCCCGCGAGAACGGAGCTCGCAACCGATCAGATCGGCGATGTAGTACTCGTCTTCGCCGCACTGTGCCGCCTGCAGGCGAGGGACCCAGACCTCACACCGCCGGAGATCCTGGGCGGCGTCCCGCGAGTCCACGCCCCGAAACTTCACCAGTGCCTCGCGGTGTGTCAGGCGCACGTGCTCGATCTCAAGCCGACGGATCGAGTCTTCGGACGCGCCGGGGCAGCGAAGGCGCACTTCGGTGAGCGCGGTAAAGTGCGCGAGCTCACCGGAATAGCTCCCCAGCTTCACTTCCCCGGCGGTGCCGTGCGCGCCGCGGATGAAACCGACGGCCAGCTCTTCCATCAGTCGAGGATCTCGAGCACCACCCGCTTTCCGGTTTTGGTCGAGGCGGCGCTGAGAACGGTGCGGATTGCCTTGGCGATGCGCCCGTGCTTGCCGATCACCTTCCCGATATCCGACTGAGACACCTTGAGCTCGAGGATGGTCGACTTCTCCCCTTCGATCATATTTACCTCAACCTCGTCCGGTTCATCGACCAGAGACCGGGCGATATAGTTTACGAGTTCCTTTTCCACGCGTGCCTCCCCTCGTGCTGTAAATTGCTGCCTACAGGGTGCCGGCAGGTGTTACTTGATGTGGAAGTTCCTCTTATTGAGAAGCTGTCGCACCGTGTCGCTCGGCCGCGCTCCTTTGTCGATCCATTCGCGAATGCGATCTTCTTTGAGGCTCAGCTGCTTCTCCTCGATCTCGATCGGGTGATACAGACCGACCTCTTCGATCGCGCGTCCGTCACGCGGCGCCCGCGTGTCCATGACGACCAACCGGTAGTAGGGTCTCTTTCGGGTTCCGAATCTCTTCAAGCGTATTCTGGCGCTCACAACTTCCTCCTGGTTCGTATGCGCTACATGCCACCAAGTTGAGATAGCATCTGATTCTGATACTTCTTGTTCTTGGACATTTTCTTCATCGTCTGTCGCATCTTATCAAATTTTTTCAAAAGACGCGTCACCTCGTACACCGAAGTTCCGCTGCCTCTCGCAATCCGCTTGCGACGGGGCGGACCGAGAATCCTGTGGTTCTTTCGTTCCTCGAGCGTCATCGAGAGAATGATCGCCTCTTCGTGCTTCATCTGATTCTCATCGATGTCGTCTTCGGAGATCTGGCCCTTGAGGCCGGGGATCATCTCGAGCATCGACTGCACCGAGCCCATCTTGCGCATTCGCTGGAACTGGTCGAGGTAGTCCTCGAGCGTGAAGGTGGCCGACCGCATCTTCTTCTGAAGGGCGACGGCCTCCTCTTCGTCATAGGTTTCCTGTGCTTTCTCGACAAGGGACAAGGCATCGCCCATTCCGAGGATACGGGAGGCCATGCGGTCGGGGTAAAAGGGCTCGAGGTCTTCCATCTTCTCGCCGACGCCAATGAACTTGATAGGCTTGCCCGTGACGCTCTTGAGGCTGAGCGCTGCGCCACCGCGGGTGTCGGAATCGAACTTACTGAGAATGACGCCGGAGAGATCCATGCGCTCATCGAAGGTCTTTGCAACCTCAACGGCGTTCTGACCGGTCATGGCGTCTGCAACGAGGAGCACTTCCTGGGGGTCGGCGACCTTGCGGACCTTCTCGAGCTCCGCCATTAGATCCTCATCGATCTGCAGCCGCCCCGAGGTATCCACGAGGACGGTGTTGAGCCCCCGGCTCTTTGCCTCTTTGAGCGCGCCTTTCACCACCCTGACGGGGTCCTTCGTGCTGCGATCTGTGTAGACGGGAATACCCGCCTGTTCGCCGAGCACCTCGAGCTGATCGATGGCCGCCGGGCGAACGAGATCTGCGGCGACGAGAAGCGGCGTGCGATTCTCGCGGCTCTTCAGATGTGCCGCAAGCTTGGCCGCCGTGGTGGTCTTACCGGACCCCTGCAGGCCTGCGAGAAGGATGACCGACTGCGTGTCGGGACCTTTGAGCTCGAGATCCTGGCGCTCGTCGCCGAGAAGCGAAACCATCCTGTCATGGACGATCTTTACGAACTGCTGGGCGGGAGAGACCGAGCGCAGCACCGCCTCGCCCGTGGCCTCGCGAATCGTGTGGTTCACGAAACGGCGCACCACGCGCAGGTTCACGTCTGCTTCGAGGAGTGCAACTTTTATCTCGTCGACGGCATCCTGGACATTCTTCTCGGTAATGGAAGATTTGCCGGATACCTGCCGGACAATATCGCTCAGTTTATTGGAAATTCTATCGAGCATGGTCCTGGAGTCCGAAAGATGTAGCGTTATTTATACTGTTTCCAAAACGCCGATGTCAACCGTCAGCGGATGTCGAAGAAATGGCGCCTGAGATACTGCACACGCTCCTCCGCGGGCTGCCAGTGGCGGCTGAGCGGAAACTCGTCCACGACGCGCCGGTAGTATTCCATCGCCGCACGGGCGTCGCGTCGGTCCTCGTGGAGACGTCCGAGGCGATAGTAGAGCTCGGCCGGGTCGTCTGGCGTCCCGCCGGCGTCCATGTAGGCTTCGAGCGGGCCGACCGCCCGCGAGGGATCGGTGCTCTCCAGCAGCAGATTGCCGAGGCGCAGAAGCTCCTCGTCGGTGATCTCGGACGCAGCTGCCGCGGCGGGTGGCGTCACCTCGGGAAATGGCGTCACCTCAGCCGGTGAGGCGACGCCGGCGCCCGTGCCGGCGCCCGCCGGATCCGAAGGGCGGCCTGCGAGGTCCGCCGCGGACCCATCGCCGGGTACCTGGTCCGTGCCGTCCGTGAGTCCCTCCCCGTCCATCTGTCGGAAGAGCTCCCAGGCTGCCTCCGCATCGCCGGTTTCCAGCGCCGTTCGAAACAGCCCCAGGCGCGCGTTCCGCGCAAACGGTTCGCCGACATCCAGATTCCGGCCCCAGTGCGAGCGCGCGGTCTCCCATCGGCCGAGCTCGTAGGCGAGCCGCGCGATGAGGCCGTGCACTTCGGGGTCACCGACGGGATAGCTCTGCAGGAAGGCGTCGAGAGCAGCCTCCCGGCGGCCTTCTTCGAGAAGGGCATAGGCCTCGTCGAGGTTCGCCGACGCGGCGGGCGCGTCCGCGTCCGGCGTTTCGCTCCGCGAGGTCTCCTCGAATGCCCCGGCAACCGGTGCCGACGCAGCGGGCTGCGCCCCGGCTGCCGGCTCCGGGCGCGCATCGACGGCCACCCGCTCCTCGCGAAACACTCCGCGGTCGAGGTCCTGGCGCTGAAACCGCACGACATAGTCGCCGGGCGCCTCGACGGAGAACACGAATACCGTTTCCCCGTTCTCGGAGTATCGCCGGCGGAAGGAAAGGCCATCCTCTCCGCTCTCCTCGCCGAGATACACCCAGCCCCCGTCACCGAGGGACAGCCGCACCTCCTCTCCGACGACCGCCTCACGCGTTCCCGACACCGGCGGTGCGGGCTGGCGGGCAGTAGTGGGCGTGTCGTTTCGTTGCGAGAGGAGCGGCTCGCGGCGGGGTTCGGGCGCGGGCGCGGATTCGCGCTCAGGTTGGGGCCGGGGGTCGGGTTGCGGATCCGGTCGCGTGGGCTCCGGTTCCGGTCGGGGCTCGGGCTCCTGCCGGGTTGGCGCGCGCGCGGGCTCCGGCTCGGGTGCAGGTTCGCGCTCCGGTTGGGGCTCGGGCGCGGGTTCCGGTTCAGGTTCGGGGTCCGGCTCGGGCTCAGCGGGCGGCTCGGGGGCGGGACTCGGCTCTACCCGCTGCGCCGTGGCAGCCGAAGCATCAGAGGCGGGCGGCAGGGAGGGAGCAGGGAGGGAGGTGGCGGGTTCCGGTGCTATATTGGCGGCGCTCTGCGGAGCAGTCGCTCGCGGAATGTCGGTGTCGGGGGGTGCATCGGGCTCGCTGAGCCCGACGGCGGCCTCGGCGTCTTCGACCTGTGGCCCGGGGTCGGGCGCGTCGCCGACCATAGCGTCCGGGT
>JAAAOH010000329.1 GCA_009908925.1 Spirochaetota bacterium
GGTGGCTACCAGGTCGGAAACTTTCCGCCGGGGTGGTCTGAGTGGAACGGCAAGTACCGCGACTGTATCCGGGATTTCTGGCGCGGACAGGACCAGACGCTCGCGGAGTTCGCGTATCGGCTTACAGGTAGCTCCGATCTCTACGAGAATACCGGTCGGCAGCCCTATGCAAGCATCAACTTCATAACGGCCCACGACGGGTTCACGCTGCAGGACCTCGTCTCCTATAACGAGAAGCACAACGAGGCCAATGGCGAGGGCAGCCGGGACGGGGAGGACCACAACCGCTCGTGGAACTGCGGAGTGGAAGGACCCACCGACGACCCGGAAGTCCTGCGCCTCAGGCGTCGCCAGCGCCGGAATTTCATGATCACCCTTCTTCTGAGCCAGGGCGTGCCCATGATTCTCGGAGGCGATGAGATCGGACGGACGCAGGGGGGCAACAACAACGGCTACTGCCAGGACAACGATATATCCTGGTACAACTGGAACACCGCTGATCTGGAGTTGCTCCAGTTCACGCGCCGCCTGGTCACCTTCCGCCAGGAACACCCGGTGTTCCACCGCCGCCGGTTTTTCCAGGGACGGGCGATTCACGGCGCCCAGGTCGAAGACGTCGAATGGTTCACCCTCGACGGTGTACAGATGGCCGAGGAGAACTGGGGCGAAGGTTTCGCGAAGTCCGTGGCCGTGTTCCTCAACGGGGATGCGATTCCCACTCTCGACGAGAACGGTCTTCGTGTGAGCGACGACAGTTTCTATCTCATTTTCAACGCCCACTACGAGCCGCTGGCCTTTCACCTTCCCGACAAGATGTGGTCGCGGCGCTGGGAGCTGATCCTGGACACCGATCGCGGCTGGCTTGCCGCTCCGCCCACAGTTGAGGCGGGCGAAGCCCTGGAGGTGCAGGAGCGGAGCACGCTGGTGCTGAGAAAGGCGGACTGACTGATGGAACATCTCCCGCGGGCAACGTATCGGATTCAACTGAGCGCGGACTTCGACCTCGATGAGGCAGCCGGTATTGCCTCTTACCTCGAACGGCTTGGCGTGAGCCATGCCTACGCCTCTCCCTACCTCCAGGCGGCGCCGGGAAGTACGCACGGCTATGATGTCGTCGACCACGGACGCGTGAATGTCGAGCTCGGCGGCGAGAAGGCTCATAGCTGGTTCTGCCGCAGCCTCAACGAGCACGGCCTCGGACAGGTGCTCGATATCGTTCCGAACCATATGGCCATCGCCGGCTCCGACAATGCGTGGTGGTGGGACGTGCTGGAGAACGGCCCATCGAGCCGCTACGCCTCCTATTTCGACGTCGACTGGAGCGTCCAGCACGAGGAGGGCAATCGCATCCTGCTTCCCATCCTCGGTGATCACTACGGCCGCGTTGTGGAAGCCGGAGAGATTCGCCTCGAGCGCTCCGGCGGGTCCTTCCTGATCCGGTACTACGAGCACGTCTTCCCGGTGGCGCCACGCTCCCTCGTGGATCTGCTCTCGCGGGCAGCGCAGGCCGTCGATTCCGCCGATCTCGGGTTCATCTCGAGCGCGCTCGACTATCTCCCGCTTCCCACGGCCACCGACCGGCCGAGCACCCAGCGACGCCACCGTGACAAGGAAGTTATCCGCATTCAGCTGACGCGGCTGCTCGACGAGCAGCCGGCGGTGCGTCGGGCCGTCGACGAAGAGGTCCGGCGCATTAACGAGGATCCCGACCTCATGGACGCCCTGCTCGCCGACCAGAATTACCGGCTTGCGCTCTGGCGCATCGCACGCAGCGACCTCGGCTACCGGCGCTTTTTCGACATCAACAACCTCGTGGCGCTTCGCATCGAGGACGACGAGGTGTTTCGCGACACGCACCGACTGATTCTCGGATGGTTGACCGACGGAACCCTGCAGGGAGTCCGCATCGACCATCCCGACGGCCTGAGAGATCCCGAGCAGTACTTCAGGAGACTTCGCGATCAGGCGCCTGAGGCGTGGATTGTGGCGGAGAAGATTCTGCACCGCGGCGAGCGCACCCCGGACGCCTGGCCGGTGGAGGGAACCACCGGATACGACTTCATGACCGTGACAGACGGTCTCTTCGTTGCCGCGGAGAACGAGACAAGCTTCACCGACTTTTACCACTACTTCACCGCCGAGCCGACCGACTACCGCGAAGTTCTGCGCGAGAAGAAGTACATGGTGATGAACGATCTTCTCGGAAGCGACCTGAACCGCCTCACCGAGCTTGCGATGCAGGTATGCCTTGAGCATCGGCGCTACCGTGACTACGGCCGCGACGAGGTCGGCCATGCCCTTACCGAGATCGTGGCAAGCTTTCCGGCATATCGCACCTACGTGCGCGCCGGTCTCGGAGAGGTGCGCGACGAGGATCGCGACGTGATCGAGACGGTCGTGGCCGAGGCGCAGGAGCGGCGTCCGGAGATCGACGGAGAGCTCTTCGAGTTCCTCAAAGGAGTGATGCTCCTCGAGTATCCGGGGGACGCCGAGCGCGAGCTCGTCATGCGCCTTCAGCAGCTCACCGGACCCGTCATGGCCAAGGGAGCCGAGGATACCGCGTTCTACAGCTACAATCGTTTCACCATGCTGAACGAGGTCGGCGGCGATCCCGGCGTGTTCGGTACCGACGTGGCGGAGCTCCACGGTGAGTACCGCTACCGCGCTGCGCATTCGCCCCGGGCCATGCTCTCGAGCTCCACCCACGACACGAAGCGCGCGGAGGATGTTCGGATGCGCCTCGCGGTGCTCTCCGAGATTCCCGCCGAATGGGAGCAATTCGTACAGTCGGCGAGCGTGCAGAACGAGGCTCATCGTACCGAGGGGCAGCCCGATCGCAACATGGAGTACCTCATATACCAGACGCTCGTCGGCGCGTGGCCCATCGATACGGATCGAATGCTCACTTACGTGGAGAAGGCGTCCCGTGAGGCCAAGACTTACACGTCCTGGACGGCGCAGAACGCCGAATACGAGGCGGCGCTGCGGGCCTTCGTTGAAAACATCATGGAAGATGATGCGTTCATTTCGATGGTCGACGAGCTCGTCGAGCGCATCCGCAGAGCGGGGTGGGTAAACAGTCTCGCCATGACGGCGTTGAAGCTGACCGCTCCCGGCGTACCGGATGTATATCAGGGGAGTGAGCTCTGGAATCTGAGCCTGGTGGACCCCGATAACCGCAGACCGGTGGATTTCACCACACGCGAGCGTATGCTTTCCGAGCTTTCGCAGCTCTCGCCCCGCGAGATCATGGATCGCCTCGATGAAGGACTGCCGAAGCTGTGGCTGATCAACCGGGGGCTTGCGCTTCGCGGTTCACTTGCGGACGCCTTCGGCCCCGACGGTGACTACGAGCCGCTCGAGACCGGGGGCAATGCTGCCGCGCACTGCTTTGCCTTCGTTCGTGGAAGCGAGGCGAGCGGCCAGGCGGCAACAGTCGTGCCCCGCCTGCCGCTGACGCTCGCCGGGGAGTGGGGCGATACCTATCTGAAGCTGCCGCCGGGGAAGTGGAAGAGCGTGCTCACCGACGAGCGATATGACGGCGGCAAGGTGCCAGTCTCGAAACTCCTCGCAACCGCACCCGTGTGTATACTCGCCCGGGAGGGCGTCGACGACAGTGAGTGATCAAGCAGTGACGGAGCGAATCGAGGTATGGGCGCCGGAGGCGTCCGGCGTTGACCTCATAGTGGACGAAGAGCGGCAACCCATGGAGCCGACGGACAGGGGCTACTGGCACGTCGAGGTGGCGCGGGACCTCTCGCGCATACCCTACGCCTTTTCCATCGACGGGGGAGACCCGCGGCCGGATCCGAGGTCCGAGCGCCAGCCCGAAGGGGTGCACGGCCCGTCGCTGCGGGTACGCCACGATGCGTTCCGCTGGAGCGACACGGGATTCCAACAGGTCCCGCTCTCCCGCGCGCTCGTCTATGAGCTGCATCCGGGCACCTTCACCGACGGCGGTACCCTCGATGCGGCAGCACAACGACTGGATTACCTCGCCGGCCTCGGCGTTACCCATGTGGAGCTCATGCCGCTCGGCGCGGCCTCCGGATCGCGGGGATGGGGCTACGACGGGGTCAACCTCTGTGCGCCGCACGAGGCCTATGGTGGCCCGGACGGGGTCAAGCGGTTCATCGATACGGCGCACGGAATGGGCCTCGCCGTTCTCATAGATGTCGTCTATAACCACCTCGGCCCCGAGGGAAACTACCTCCACGAGTTCGGTCCCTACTTCACCGAGCGCTATCGCACGCCCTGGGGCTCGGCGGTGAACCTCGACGGGCCGGGAAGCGATGAAGTGCGACGTTTTTTCATCGACAACGCGCGCATGTGGCTGCGCGACTATCATGCCGACGGGCTGCGCGTGGATGCGGTTCACGCCTTCTACGACAAGTCGGCGCTGAACTTTCTCGAGGAGCTCGGGAGCTCGGTCCACCGCCTCGAAGGGGAGCTCGGAAGACGGCTGATCGTCATCGCCGAGAGCGATCTCAACGATCCGCAGGTGGTTCGAAGCACCGAGGCGGGCGGCTACGGGCTGCGCGCGCAGTGGAGCGACGACTTCCACCACGCGATACATGCGCTGGTCACCGGAGAGCGGTGGGGCTACTACCGGGATTTCGGCGCGCTCGGCATGGTGGCGTACGCACTCGAGCGAAACTACGTGTTCGACGGCGCCTATCAGAGCTCCCGCGGGTGCCTGCACGGCCGCCCGGCAGCGGACCTGCCCCCGGACCGGTTTCTCGGCTACATTCAGAATCATGATCAGGTAGGGAACAGGGCCCGCGGGGAGCGACTCTCGCATATCGCCGGCACGGACGCACAGAAGGTTGCCGCTGCCGTCTGCCTCTTCTCTCCCTTCGTCCCGATGCTCTTCCAGGGCGAGGAGTGGGCCGCCTCCACGCCGTTTCTCTACTTCACCGATCACCAGGACCCTGACCTCGGTGACGCGGTCCGCGAGGGCCGCAGGCGCGAGTTCAGTTTTCAGTCCTCCGACGTGCCGGATCCCCAGTCGCCAGAGACGGCTGCCGCCTCGGTGCTGCGGTGGGACGAGCGCGAAACCTCACCCCACGCCGGGATGCTTGCCTGGTACCGTTCTCTGATAAAGCTGCGCCGTACGTGGCCCGAGCTTGCAGCAGGCCGTCGGGATGATATGTCGGTGCAGTTTGACGAGGACGCGGCAACGCTGTGGGTCCACAGGGGCCGCTTGAGCCTTTACTGCAATTTCTCGCAGTCTACGCGGACCTTCCCCGAAGTCAGGAACGCCCGGGACGACGGGAACGTCGGGTCCGCCGGTGCCGCCGGTGCCGCCGGGGGCGTGAGCATCCTGGTCGGCTCGAGGTCCGATGTCGAGCTGAAGCGGGACGGCTCGCTCAGCCTTCCGGGGCTCAGCGCAGCGGTCCTTGGACCTCGCCTGTAAGCGGTGCACGCCGTCGCCGGCGGCCCCCCGACGGTTGGCGGCCGCGCGGCCGTGAGCCCGGGGGGTGTGGAGGGAGGCCCGGCGGCTGGAGGCCCCGGGGCTGCGGACGGCGTGTCATGCGCTGGCGATGCGGTTTCGTCCGTTTCGTTTGGCGCTGTAGAGGGCCTCGTCGGCGGCTTTGAGAACCTCCTGCGGCGAGCGCTTGGCCCCGTTTCGACCGGCAATGCCGAGGCTTACCGTTACCGACAGCGGGGTCTGCCTTCGCCTCGGGCCGCCCCGCGCCTCCTTCGGAGGTGGCGTCTCCGGGCGGTCGCGTCGGCGGAGGGTGAAGCGGGCCTCGTCGATGCGCTTCCTTAGCTCTTCGAGCACCGCCTCTACGTCGGCCGGTGACCGCCGGGGAAACAGAATCGTGAACTCTTCCCCGCCGTAGCGGAAGGCGCGTCCACCACCACCCACGCGCGCAAGGTGACCGGCAACCATCCGAAGCACCTGGTCACCCACATCGTGTCCGTAGGTGTCGTTGAATGTCTTGAAGTAGTCGATGTCCGCAATTGCAATTGCATACCGGCTTCCGAGTTTCGCGAGCTCGTTTTCGAAGGCCCGGCGGCCGGGAAGCCCCGTGAGGGTGTCACGAAACGCCATGCTGTGCGAGCTCTCGAGAACGTAGGAGAGAAGAATCAGTGCCGCGCCGGCGGCATAGATCGTAAAGACCCTCGGCGCGGCGGGCAGCAGTACGGGCATGGTCAGGGTGATGGTTGCCCAGAAGAAGCCCGCGTCCTCGGCTCGCCTGTGTCTCAGATAGGCGATAAGAAACGCGGCCATTGCGAGAAGAAAAACAAGCAGGGCGGGCTGTGGCATCCTGGTCCACTCGAAGAACCGTGTGGGGACAACATCCACCGCCACGTACTGGTAGAGCAGCCGTGGCATTTGCCACAGAACGACTGCTATGGCACCCGCCTCTGCGGCAAGCGCGCCAAGGCGGAGAAGACCGAATCGGGTGAGCACACCGCGCTCACGGCTCACGGACATCGCAAGGAAGTTCAGCGGCGGAAGCGTCGAGACTGCGGCAATCGCCGCTGCCTGCGTCCAGAAGCCACCGCCGCTGAATGCATGGACCCAGAAGCGGTCCACGCAGAGGATAAGGAGAAGGGCGAAAGCCGTCCGGCTCTGGTTGAAGCGCCACGCCAGAACCAGGCCCGCGCCGACGGCAGCAAGCAGCACGACCGCCGCGGCGAAACCGACAGCTTCACTCGTTCCCGCGTAGGCCCCGAGCAGGATCGCAGCCGCGGCTATGGGAGCTCCCGGGACGAGGAACAAGCGCAGCGCGTGGAGCGCCCTTGACGACATGCCCTCCATGTTAGCGCCGGAAGCTTAGAAAGCCAAGCCCGAAACGGCGGCCGGTGTGAAGTCGATGTGTCAACGGCTCGACGGGTCTAGTGGCACTGATGCCCGTGATCGTGGTGATCATCCGAGCCGTGGTGACCGGCGCAGGCATGCTCGATTCCGCACTCCTGAGCGCTACCGGTGACGATCTCCTGCACCGCCTCGGCCGGTGTAGCGGCACCGCTGAGAAAAACGCGAATGCCTGCTTCGTTGAGCCGTGCAAGAGCACGACGGCCCATTCCACCGCAGGCTACCGCGTGGACTCCGCGTCCCACCAGCTCGGCAGCCGGAGCGCAGTTGCCGTGACCATGCTCCTTGTTCGAATTGTCGATCACCGAGATTGCCTCAGACTCCGTGTCAATGATTGTGAGGTACGGTGCACTGCCGAAGTGACCGTAGACGGTGTCGTTGAGGCCCGAGTGGCCTGCTGTCGGAATGCAAATGTTCATCTTTGCTCCTTCTGGATATGAGATTCATGGTCGCCGACGCTCCGTGAGCCGACGTCGGCAGTGTCTGCGCAGGAGTCGAGGGAGCCTGCGGCGCGGGGCTCCACGACGACGGCCTGATTCGAAATCAGCGCCTCGACAAGCTTCTTCCTGCCGCGGGCGAGAAGCCGCTGCACCGTTCCGCGGGAGACCGCCATCTGCATCCCCGCCCGGCTCTGGTCGAGTCCCTCGACATCACAGAGACGCATTGCCTCGAGCTCGTCGAGTCCCAGACGCACTGTCTGGAGCTCGGACAGGGGGATCGCCGCCGGTTTGAACACCCGGTTCCCGTCGAGTCGGCGGCATTTGCGGCGTTTCGGACATCGTGACAACTGGTGCTCCTTTCTGTGCATATGCACAATATCACCAAGCCGGGTGCCAGGTCAACAGGTCATTCGTAGTGACCGTCAATACTCATGGTGACTCACCGGAAGAGGAGGCGTATACTCCGCCCACATGGCAGGACAGCTTTCTCCTTCACCAGTCTCCCCACTGGTTCGTGATTTCTTTCTCACCGCCGAGGACCTGGTGAGTCGGCGTGGGCTGGCTCCAGCGGGAGAGGTCGCCGCGGCGATGGCGTCGTATTTCGGCACCCACGTCGACGATGCTATCAAACTTGCCGACGCATGCCGGCGCTCCCGTCTTCTCCGCCGGGGCCCCCGGGGTCGTCTGCTGCCGACGCGGCGTGGTCGCCGCTACCTGGAAACCGCGGTGGAGGAATACTACCTCGAGCGGGGTCTCGTGGAGGGCGCCGGCAGCCCCGCGTTCCGCAATCTCTGTCGCGCACGACAGGGCCTCGACATGGTGCAGCACGGATCGCTCACCCGTGGACAGCTCGAGGCCATTATCCGTCGGACACGGGCGCTCGGTCCCGGGCGAATTCTCGACCTCGGGTGCGGGACGGGAGAGCTCGGCGAACGTGTCGCCGCGCACGCGGGGGGCGCACGGCTCCTCGCTGTTGACCGCGCACATTCGGCAATCTCATATGCCGCGGCCAGAGGCACCCCCAATACCGCGTTCGTGGGCGCCGACCTCGAGACCTATGTCTCCGCTGCGCCTCGGGGAAGCGCCGACGTGGTGCTGTCTATCGATAGCCTCTACTGGGTGGATGACCTTGAGTCCTTTCTCGAGCACGTTCTCGAAGTTCTGAGTCCCGGGGGTTGTTTCCTGTGCATTCTGAGTGAGTTCGAGGACAGGCGCGGCGGAGGCAGGACGCTTGCTGCGGAAGACATGGAGATCGGAGCAGCCCTCGCAGCCCTCGCAGAGGTGCGGGGCGACCTGCGGGTGGAAACCGAGGACTTCACCGGCGAAGAGCGGGCGCTGTGGCTCGGGAGTCTCGCCCTGTGGGAGGAATGGAAGGACTCCTTCGCCGCCGAGGGCCACGCCTACCTGCTGCGCAATATCGTACGGGAGGCGGAGTACCTCGAGACGTCGATGCGCCGGGGACGAGGTGCGCGCTATCTCTTCTCGGTCTACCGCGGGGTCGAAGCGCCGATGTCGGAGCGGTAATACATGCCGGTGAACGACAATCGCTCCATATCCCGGTATGCCGCATCCCGGGCTTCGCGGGCGGTGTCTCCCATGCCGCAGACCGAGAGGACCCGCCCGCCTGCCGTTACGAGCTTCTCTTCTTCGTGCCGCGCGCCCGCCATGAACACGGGGCTTTCACAGTCCCCGACGCCCCGGATGTCATATCCGACCTCATACGCACCGGGGTAGCCACCGGAGGCCGCAACGACGACGCAGCTGGCGAGGTTCACACCGGGAGTCGGAATCTCGGACAGCCGACCCGTGGCGGTGGCGAGTGCAAGCTCGGCGAGGTCGGTATCGATGAGGGGAAGGACGGCCTGGGCTTCGGGGTCGCCGAGGCGGACGTTGTACTCGAGAAGGTGTGGTCCGTCGGCTGTGACCATGAGGCCGAAGTACAGCACGCCGCGGTAGTCGAGGCCGTCCGCGCGGATACCCGCCCGCGTGGGCTCTAAAATCTCCGCCCGAAAGCGCTCCTGTAGCATTGAATCGAAGCGCGGGTGTGGACAAATCACGCCCATGCCACCGGTATTCGGGCCGGTGTTTCCCTCGCCGATGGGCTTGTGGTCCTGCGACGGCGGAAGCTCGCAGACGGTATCGCCGTCGGTGAACGCGAGAATGGTCACTTCGTAGCCCTCGAGACACTGCTCGATCACCATACTGCGACCGGCCTGCCCGAGGGAACGCTCCACCATGAACGAGTGCACGGTCTCGCGAGCAATGTCCCGATCCCGGCAGACGACGACTCCCTTTCCCGCAGCCAGCCCGTCCGCCTTGAGAACAACCGGCAGTTCCAGTCGGTCGACGGCGTCCATGGCCTCCTGTGGTGCATGGGCCACCTCGTAGGTCGCCGTCGGGATACCGTGCCGGCTCATGAACTCCTTTGCGGCAATCTTACTCCCTTCGAGGGCGGCTGAGGCGCGCGTAGGCCCGAGGCAGGGAACAGCCTCGGCGCGCAGGTCGTCGGCGAGCCCGGTTACCAGCGGCTCTTCGGGCCCGACGATCACGAGGTCGACCTCTCGTTCGAGGGCGGCGGAAACGACTTCTTCGTTGGTACGCGCACCGATGTTCACACACCGGGGGACCCTCGCCGTACCGGCGTTCCCCGGGGCACAGAAAACGCTCGGATTTCGCCGGCTACGTTCGAGCTTCCATGCAATGGCGTGCTCGCGACCTCCCGAGCCGACAACCAGTATGTTCATGTGTGTTCCCCCAGTTTGTGCTGCTCCCCGGAACCCGCACCCTCCGCTGCCGAGTCGGCGGTGAGCCCGAGCCGTGCAGCGAGGGTTCTCAGGCCGGTGATAAGTGTCTCATGCTCGACAGCCTGCACGCGACGGGCGAGGGATTCCGGCGTGTCGCCGTCTTCGACCGGTACCCTTGTCTGAACAAGGACGGGGCCGGTATCGGTTCCCTCGTCGACGATATGCACCGAGCACCCCGTTTCCTTTCGGCCCGAGTCGAGCACCGCCCGGTGAACGTGAATCCCGTACATGCCGGCACCACCGAAGTCCGGCAGAAGGGCGGGGTGAATATTGATGATGCGGCCCCGGAAGCGCTCGAGAATCTCGCCGCGGAGGATCGACAGAAAACCTGCGAGGACGATGATGTCCACACGCGGCGGGAGTGCAGCGAGGATGTAATCCGAGAGCGAGCTCCCGTGCGTCGAGCGTGAGACGACCTCCGCGGGAATCCCGGTTTGGCGGGCCCGTTCGAGGGCATAGGCCCCCGAGCGATCACTGATCACTTTGACGATGCGACAGCTGAGGTTGCCACGGGCCGCGGCGTCGATAAGCGCCTGGAGATTCGTGCCCGACCCGGAAACGAGAACGGCTACGCGATACACACGCCCGCTCCGTCGGCGACCCGTCCGATAACCCGGGCGCTGAGACCCGCTGAGGCAAGGTGCCCGGTGGCCGCTGCGGCTTCCCCGGCATCGACGGCGAGCACCATGCCCGTGCCCATGTTGAAGGTGCGAAACATCTCCTCCCCGGAAACGCCGGCTGCCTCAATGGCATCGAAAACCGCCTGACGGGGCAGCGCCGCCCGGTCTATGTCATAGCGGAAACTGCGCCGCGCCATCCGCGGGACATTCTCGTAGAGCCCGCCGCCGGTGATATGGGCAATCCCGTGCACGGATACCGCCTCGATGAGGGAAAGCACCGGCCCGACATAGAGCAGGGTCGGCTCGAGAAGCACGTCCCCGAGTGGCCGCCCGCCGGCATCCTCGCCCCAGTCGAGATCGAGTGCCCGTATGAGAGAGAATCCGTTGCTGTGCACGCCGTTGGAATCGATTCCGATGAGCGTGTCACCTGGCTCCACCGACGACCCGTCGATGAGCCGCTCGGCCTCCGCGATGCCGACGATGAAGCCTGCCACATCGTAACTGCCCGCAGCGTACATCCCGGGCATCTCGGCCGTTTCACCCCCGGAGACGCTGCAGTCGATTTCCTCGCATGCATCTATCATGCCGGCGACGATTTCCGCTGCTACATCGGCGTCGAGAGATCCGCACGCGAGGTAGTCGAGGAAATACAGGGGTTTCGCCCCGTGGCAGAGAATGTCGTTGGCGCACATGGCAACGCAATCTCGTCCGATCTCACGATACCGTCCCGCGGCAAGGGCGGGCTCGAGCTTGGTGCCGACACCGTCGGTGGAGGACACGAGTACGGGCCGCTGCATCGGCGGGAGCTCGAAGAACGCCCCGAAGGCGCCGATCTCCGCTTCAGTGCCGCCGCTCCCGCCGCCCACGCCGCCGCGCCGACCCTCCGCCGCCCGGGCGTGCTCTCGAATAAGAGAAACAAGCCGTGCGGCCTCGTCGATGTTGACGCCCGCTTCACGATACGACGCCATGGCTATCGCTGCTCCATCGCCATCTTCTCCTCTTCGAGGGGTGCGGCGACGGGATAGACACCGGTGAAGCACCCGGTGCAGAACGTGCGCTGCGTGCCAAGCGATTCGAGCAGACCTTCCACCGACAGAAAGGAGAGGCTGTCGGCTCCGACCATCTCACGGATATCCTCCACGCCGCGGTTGGCGGCGAGCTCCCGTCGCGAGGGAGTGTCGATACCGAAGTAGCAGGGAAAGTAGACGGGTGGCGAGGCAACCCGAAAATGCACCTCGGTGGCGCCCGCCTCCTTGAGCATTGCGACCAGTCGGCTCGACGTCGTCCCCCGGACGATGGAATCGTCTATGAGGATCACGCGCTTTCCGCGGACATTGCCGGCGAGGACGTTCAGCTTCACGCTCACCGCCTGTTCTCTGAGCTTCTGCGAAGGCGCGATGAAGGATCGGCCCACGTACTTGTTCTTGATGAGCGCCATACCGAAGGGAATGCCCGAGGCCTCGGCGTAGCCGAGGGCGGCGACGACGCCCGAATCAGGCACTCCTGCTACGAGATCGGCCTCCACGGGCGCCTCGGTGAACAGTTGTGCGCCGGCTCGGCGGCGCGTCTCGTACACGTCGGCGCCGTCAATCGTCGAGTCAGGGCGGGCGAAGTAAATGAACTCGAAGGAGCAGGTCCGGAGCGCCGTGCGCTCTGAGTTCTTCACCGACTGTATGCCCTCATCGTTAATGATGACGATCTCGCCGGGCTCGACATCACGGACGAGTTCTGCGCCGACCGCGTCGAGGGAGCAGCTCTCCGACGCCATGACGTATCCGTTGTCGAGGGAGCCGATGCACAGCGGCCGGATACCGTTCGGATCACGCACCCCGACCAGGCCCTCCTGCGTGAGTATTACGAGCGAAAAGGCGCCCTGTACCGCCCGCATCGTGTCCGACAGCGCGCGGCGAAGCCCGTACCGGGAACCGCGGGCGAGCAGGTTCAGGATGACCTCCGAATCGCTCGAGGTCTGGAACATGACCCCGGCGTCCTCGAGGAGCTCACGGATTACCGGCGCATTCACGAGGTTCCCGTTGTGCGCTATCGCGAGGGGGCCGAGACGTGACTGCCCCACGAGGGGCTGGGCGTTGGCGAGAGAATTGGCACCGCGGGTGGAGTAGCGCACGTGGCCGACCGCCGCGTGGCCGCGCAGCCCGTCGAGCACCTCGTCTGAGAACACTTCAGCTACGAGACCGAGTTCTTTGTGCACCTGGAAATCGCCGCCGTCGTCGAGCACCATGCCGGCGCTCTCCTGCCCGCGATGCTGCTGTGAGTACAGTCCGTAATAGACGATGCGTGAGAGTTGCGCCCGACGCTCGTCGTCGGCATCGGCGAAATAGGCGCCGAAAATTCCGCACTCGTCGGCGAAGTGATCTGTTTCTGAATCGTATGTCGGCATGTCGTTACCTCTCGAGCCGTGCCAGAACTTCCCGGTACCCCTCGATCACCCGACCGAGATCCTGCCTGAAACGATCCTTGTCCATCTTTTCACCGGTTTTGAGGTCCCAGAACCGGCAGGTGTCCGGGCTCACCTCGTCGGCAAGCAGGAGCTCCCCGGAGTCGTCGACGCCGAACTCCAGCTTGAAATCTATGAGCTCGATGCCCGCTTCCCGGAAGAGTGCGCCGAGCAGCTCGTTGACCTTTCGCGTTATCGCGTAGATCTCCTCGAGCTGCTCGAAAGTCGTGAGGCCGATGCCGACGGCATGATAGTCGTTGATGAGCGGGTCGCCGAGCTGGTCGTTCTTGTAGCTGAGCTCCAGAACCGTCGTGGACAGCGCAGTTCCCTCGGCAAGACCGAGGCGCCGGGCCATGCTTCCCGCCGCGCGGTTTCGCACGATGACCTCGAGCGGGATGATAGTCACCCTGCGGCAGAGTTGCTCACGCTCCGAGAGCTTCTCCACGAAGTGCGTCCGCACTCCGTGCTCCTCGAGATAGGCCAGGAGCAGGGAGGAAATGCGGTTGTTGAGCACTCCCTTGTCTCTGATCTGGTCGTGTTTCTGCCCGTTGAAGGCGGTAGCATCGTCTTTGTAGCGTATGACGATGCGAGACGGGTCCTCGGACTCGAGGACCTCTTTCGCCTTTCCCTCGTAGAGTACCGTGCTCATGACGAGCCTCCTTGCGCATACCGTGCAAGCGGCTATAGGCGAAACACTCTGCCAGGGTGAGGCACATGGTGAGAGTCATTCCACCCATAGTAGGAGGATTTTCGGCCCTCCTGTAGATACTCCCGAACCGTATTATCGGGATTATATGGATGCACGCGTTCGGCGCGGACTACGCGAAATAGCGCACGCCGCTTTCAAAGATCCCCATATCTCCCGTTTCCGGGAAGTTTCTGTAGAGGCCCGGACGAATGCGTTCCGAGTGAGCCATCTTCCCCAGTACGCGTCCGTCGGGTGAGCTCACCGCCTCCACAGCGTCGACGGAGCCGTTGGGGTTCCACGGCATCTCGTCGGCGACCAATCCCTCATAGTCTACATACTGTGTAGCGATCTGTCCATTCCCCCACAGGGAGTGTAGGAGATCCTCCCCACACACGAAGCGCCCCTCTCCGTGCGAGACAGGCACGGCGTACACCCGGTCCGCGTCCGCGGCCTGCAACCACGGACTCGTGGTCGAGGCGACGCGAGTGCTGACCATGGTGGCGACGTGACGCCCGACTGAGTTTGCGGCGAGAACCGGGTCCTCCGGGACGCGGGGCCGGATCTCGCCGAAGGGCACGAGACCGAGCCGGACGAGCGCCTGAAATCCGTTGCAGATACCCAGAACCAGCCCGTCACGGGTCTCGAGAAGCTCCGTCACCGCCTCGGCCAGGGGCGGGGCGCGGAACGCGGCCGCAATGTACTTCCCCGAACCATCCGGCTCGTCGCCCGCGCTGAAGCCCCCGGCGAGTGCGAGGATATGCGAGCGGCCGAGGGCGGCTGCGAGACGATCCACGGATTCGGCGGTCACATCCGGGCCGACGTTTCGAAAGACCACTTCCTCGACCTCGGCCCCGGCCGCCTCGAAGGCGCGCGCGGTATCGATCTCGCAGTTCGTCCCGGGAAACACGGGGATGAGGACGCGAGGGCGCGCGAGGCCTGTGGCGCGGCGGCGGGCGGAGGTGTTCGAAGCTCGGGCGGCCGGGCGCGACGAGCCGGACGCACCGGCGCGCCCCGCGCGGGCGCCCGCCGCTGTCCCGTCGCCGCCCGCCGCGGGCGCGGCCGCGCGCACCGGAAACACTCCCTCGAGCGGCGTTTCGAGGGCCTCGGCAACCGCAGAAAGGGGAATCGTCCATTCGGAGGTACGAATGCTCCCGCCGCCGGTGGTCCCGATGCGGAGCACCCGGCCCCCGCCGCCGGCGGCGGGGGCCGGGTTGCCCGCGGACGCCGGGTGCGTGGCCGCCAGGCGATCGGCCTCTTCGGCGGGAACCTCGGCGTAGAAGCTCCCGTAGCGCGCCGCGGCGAGCTCACCAGTGGCGCTGAGATCGAGTTCGACACCGATACGGTTTCCGAGGCAGGCGCGGGACAGTGCTGCCGGCAGGCCGCCGGCTCGGATCGTGCCGGCCGCGCGGAGCGCCCCGCGCTCTCGCAGTTCCGAGAGAAGCGTCGCATGGGCGTTGAGTGCGGCAACATCGGGAAGGCCCTCGGCGCCGTACGGCGTCTCGAGGAGGAGTATCGCGGAACCGGGCTCCCTGAAAGCCGCACTGGTTGCATGGCCGGCGGGAAAGCTCGAGACGGCGAATGACACGAGGGTCGGGGGTACGTCGAGGTGCTCGAAGGTGCCGGACATGCTGTCCTTGCCACCGACGGCAGGGACGCCGAGGTCGAGCTGCGCGCCGAGGGCACCGAGAAGGGCCGCCACCGGCAGTCCCCAGCGCTCGGCGTCGTCGCCGGGACGGGGGAAGTACTCCTGCAGGCTCAGACGAATGGCCGACAGGGAGGCCCCGACGGCGAGCAGTCGGCAGACCGATTCCACCACCGCGAGGTATGCACCATGGTACGGTGAGTGTTCGCAGAGGGCGGGGTCAAAGCCGTAGGCCATGGCGCTTACCGGCGCAGCTGCGGCGGATTCCCCGGGAGTCCGTGAAAACGCGGCTGCGGGAAACTCGCACACCGTCGCCTCCTCGGGCGTACCCTGGAAGCGTCCGCCGTAGGGCAGGAGGACCGTACCCGCGCCGATCGTCGAATCGAAGGTCTCGACGAGGCCCCGTCGTCCGGCAACGTCGAGCTCCCGCAGTCGCGAGAGCCAGTCATCGGCAGTTATCGTCGAGCTCGTCCCGGACGCTCCGCGTGCTTCCGCCGCCGGCGACGCCCCAGCCGAACCAACGTTGTCGGCGGGGGCCCGAATGAACGCGCGGGCCGTCCTCGGCGCACCGTTTGTGTCGAGGAACGAACGGTCTATGTCCGCTACGACCGACCCTCCCGCGTACATGCGCAGCCGGCCGGTGCCGGTTACCGTGGCGATGGGGGTTGCCTCGAGATTCTCCTCGAGGGCCCGCGTGATGAACAGATGGGTATCGGAGGGGTCGATCACCACCGCCATACGTTCCTGGCTCTCGCTGATGGCAAGCTCAGTCGCGGTAAGTCCCCGGTACTTCACGGGCACCGAGTCGAGTAGAATGTCCACACCCTCGGCGAGCTCGCCGACCGCAACGGAGACACCGCCCGCACCGAAGTCGTTGGATCGTTTGATGAGGGGCGCCACGTCTGCCCGCCGGAACAGTCGCTGGAGGGCACGCTCGACCGGCGGATTGCCCTTCTGGACCTCGGCGCCGGCCTGCTCGATTGATGATTCGTCGTGAGCCTTGCTCGACCCGGTCGCTCCGCCGCAGCCGTCCCTGCCGGTGCGCCCGCCGACGAGCAGGATCTGATCACCGACGACAGGCGCATTGCGTCTGACCTGGGCCTCAGGTGCCGCGCCGCAGACCGCGCCGATCTCGAGTCGCTTTGCCACATATCCGGGGTGGTAGACCTCGTCGACAAAGCTCGTGGCAAGGCCGATCTGGTTGCCGTAGGCGGAGAACCCGCGGGCAGCCTCCGTGGTTATGGTTCGCTGGGGGAGCTTGCCGGGGAGTGTCTCGGAAACGGCAGCGCGGGGATCCGCGCTGCCGCTTACCCGCATCGCCTGATAGACGTACGACCGTCCCGAGAGCGGATCCCGAATGGCCCCGCCGAGGCAGGTAGAGGCCCCGCCGAAGGGCTCGATCTCGGTCGGGTGGTTGTGGGTCTCGTTTTTGAACATGAGTAACCACGGCTCCCCGTGGGGACCGGGAACCCGAAGCGAGGCTGCGTTCACCTCCTCGGAAACCTCGAGGTCGTCGAGCATGCCCTTCGCGCGTAGTGCACGTCCACCGATTGTTGCGATATCCATGAGCGTCTCGGGCCCGGTCCGGTCGAGCTCACGGCGAAGGCTTCGATAGCGCTCGTAGTCCCGGCGGACCCCGTCGAGTCCCGGCGCGGCCTCTATCACGACACCCGAGAGCTCAGTGAGAAAGGTGGTGTGGCGGCAGT